>NZ_WKFA01000016.1:0-126216 GCF_021605325.1 Pseudomonas sp. PA-7-1E | reverse complement strand
ACCCAGCGCCTTATAGATCCCCACCACCGCCAAGCGCTGTTCCGTGCGCGCCGCCGTCAACGCCCGGCGGCTGGTGAAGTCCGCGCGCTCGGCCTCAAGCACATCCAGGTACACGCCCTCGCCTTGCGCAAACCGCTCGCGCGCAAAGCTGGCTGCCTCACGGTTGGCGGCCGCCTCCAACAGCCGCAAGCCCAGGGCGTTGCCGGCCGTACGGTTGGCCTGGAACGCATCATCGGTTTCCTGCAGGGCCCGCAACACGGTCTGGTCATAAGCGATCAATGCCGCCTGGGTGCGTGCCTCGCTGGCGGCAATCCGCGCTCGTACGCGCCCGGTGTCCAGCAGTGACCAGCGAATCACCGGCGCGATAAAGTTCGACTGCATGCCCGCATCGCCCAGGGCGCTGAGACTTCCGGCCAGCAAACCGATGGAACCCTGCACCTGGATATCCGGATACAAGCCAGCGGTTTCCACGCCAATCTGCGCGGTCGCAGCCGCCAGCGTGCGTTCGGCCGCGGCAATATCGGCACGGCGCGCCAGCAAGCCGGCCGGGTCTCCCACCTGCAACGTGCGCAGGTTCAAGGTTTCACGCCCAGGCCGGGCCAGCGGTGGCTTGAACCCCTGGGGCGCTTGCCCCAGCAGCACCGCCAGCGCGTTGGTTGACTTGGCGCGACGTCGCTCCAGGTCAGGCGCTACCGCCTCGACATTGCGCAACAAGGCCTCGGCACGCAGCCGGTCGAATTCGGTGGCGGCGCCGACGCTGACCATCTGCCCCACCAGGCCCAGGCTGTCGCGCTGGCTCTGGCTGATATCCGCGACCACCGCCTGTTCGGCTTCGATCCCTTGTAGCTCGAACCAGGTTGCCGCGACCGTCGCCGCGACGCTCGCTTGCACGCTGCGCAGCAACGCCTGACGCGACCCCGCCTGGGCCTGGGCCGCCTCCACCGAGCGACGCACGCGCCCAAACAAGTCGATTTCCCAGGCTGCATCCACCGCCGCACGGGTGGTTTCAATAGAGCGCTGCTCGCCGAAGGGAGTCTCGACCTCGCTGCGCTGGCGGTGCTCGTAGCCCAGGGCGGCGCCGCCGCTGGGCAGGAAGCCTTGACGGCTTTCGCGCAACAGCGCCTTGGCTTCGTCCAGGCGTGCGGCGGCGATGCCGATGTCGTGGTTGGCCGCCAGTGCCTGTTGGATCAATTGGCTCAATGCCGGCTCGTCAAACACTTGCCACCACTGCACTTCGACCTCGCCCGGACCAAGCCCGGCGATGGGCGCGCCGAAGCTCGTCGCCCGCTGCGCAGCGGGCAGCACTGGCGCGGAATAGTCCGGCCCCACCGAGCCGCAACCGGCCAGCAGGGTCAACGACAACAGAAAAGCTGGATACGCCTGTTTCATGATGCGCTCTCCTTTAGCTGCACCGTCGGACTCGCCCCCTGACGCTGCACGCGCAGCGCCAGGCTGCGCATCACCACATAGAACACGGGCGTCAGGAACAGACCGAACAGCGTCACGCCCAACATCCCGGCAAACACCGCAACCCCCATGGCATGGCGCATCTCGGCCCCGGCGCCACTGGCAAACACCAACGGGACTACGCCGGCGATAAACGCCAGGGACGTCATCAAAATAGGGCGCAGGCGCAATTGGCAGGCGTGGATCACCGCTTCCAATGGGCTGGCGCCTTCGGCTTCAAGGCTGCGGGCAAACTCGACGATCAGGATGGCGTTCTTCGCAGCCAGGCCCACCAGCACCACCAACCCGATCTGCACGAACACGTTGTTATCGCCCTCCACCAGCCACACGCCGAGGATTGCGCTGAGCAGGCACATGGGCACGATCAGCAACACCGCCAACGGCAGCAGCCAACTGTTGTACTGCGCGGCAAGGATCAGATAAGCCAGCAGCACACACAGCGGGAAAATAAACAGGGCCGATGACCCGGCGAGCTTTTGCTGGTAGGTCAAATCTGTCCATTCATAGGTCACGCCCTCGGGCAGTACCTCCTGGGCCAGGCGCTCCATGAGCGCAACCGCCTGCCCGGAGCTGACCCCTGGCATCGCGCCGCCAGAGATATCCGCCGAGGGATAGCCGTTGTAGTGAATCACCCGGTCAGGCCCGGAGCTCGGCGTGACCGTGACAAACGCTGATAACGGCAGCATGTCCCCGGCGGCATTGCGCACCTGCAGGCGGCCAATGGCTTCGGCCTGCATGCGATGGTCCGCGTCGGCCTGGGCCGTGACTTTGTAGGTGCGGCCAAACCGGTTGAAGTCGTTGACGTACAGCGACCCCAGATAGACCTGCAGCGACTCGAACACATCCGCCAGGCGCACGCCCTGGCTCTTGACCTGGGTGCGGTCGATGTCGACATTCAGTTGCGGCGCATTGACGTCCAGGCTGGTCATCAGCCCGGCTACCTGGCCTGACTCAGTGGCTTTGGTCATCAGTACCTGGGTCTGCTGCACCAGCGCCTCCAGCCCGACGCCGCCACGGTCCTCGACCTGCAGCTTGAAGCCCCCGGTTACCCCGAGCCCCGGCACCGGTGGCGGCGGGAACACGCCGAGGAAGCCGTCGGGGATGCTCGCAAACTTGGCCTGCAGACGCCCGGCGATGGCGACCGCCGCCATATCCGGCGAGGTGCGCTCTTTGAACGGATCAAGCATGACGAACATCACCGCCGCATTCGGAACGTTGACGAAGCCGTTGACCGACAGTCCCGGGAACGCCACGACACTCTCGACCCCCGGCTCATCCAGGGCGATTTTCGACATTTGCCGCACCACCGCATCGGTACGCTCCAACGAGGCCGCGTTCGGCAGTTGGGCGATACCGACCAGGTAGTACTTGTCTTGCATCGGCACGAAGCCGGCCGGTACCGCGTTGAAGCCGAACCAGGTCAATGCGAGCAAGCCGCCGTAAGCCAACAGCGCCACGCCACGACGGCCGACGACCTTGCGCACAGTGTTGCCATAGGCTTGCGGCGCACGCTGGAACGGCCGGCCCAGTACCTCCAACAGCCGTGCGGCACGACCACGCAGGCTGCGCGGGTCATGCACCACAGCGGCATGCCGTGGCCGCAGCAACAGGCCGGCCAGCGCCGGGCTGAGGGTCAACGAGTTGACCGCCGAGAGGATGGTGGAAATCGCGATGGTCAGCGCAAACTGCCGATAGAACTCGCCTTGCAGGCCACTGAGAAACGCGGTGGGAATGAACACGGCCGCCAGCACCGAGGTGATCGCAATGATAGGGCCGGTGACCTCGCTCATCGCCCGTCGCGCAGCCTGCATCGGCTCCTCGCCGTTCTCGATATGCCGCTCGACGTTCTCCACCACCACGATTGCATCGTCGACCACGATGCCGATCGACAACACCAGGCCGAACAGCGACAACGTATTGAGGGAGAAGCCCATCAGGTGCATGACCGCAAAGGTGCCGATGATCGATACCGGCACGGCCATCAAGGGAATCAGCGACGCGCGCCAGTTGCGCAGGAACACCACCACCACGATCACCACCAGCAGGATCGCTTCCATCAGCGTGATGGCCACCGACTCCAGCGAAGCGCGCACAAACACGGTGGGGTCATAGGCAATCCGCGACACCAACCCCTCGGGGAAGTTGGTTTGCAGACGCTGCATGGTATCGCGCACCGACTGCGCCACATCCAGCGCGTTCGCCCCCGGGCTCTGGATGATTTGCAAGGCCACCGCAGGCTCGCCGTCCAGCAGGCTGCGCAGCGCGTAGGCATCGGCCCCCATCTCGATACGTGCCACATCGCGCAAGCGCGTGACCTGGCCGTTATCGCCGGTGCGGATAATGATGTCGCCGAACTGCTCTTCATCCGTCAGGCGCCCGAGGGTATTGACCGTGACTTGGAACGCCGCAGTGGAGTCCGGCGCCTGGCCGACCGAGCCGGCCGCCACTTGCACGTTCTGCTCGCGCACGGCAGCAATCACATCACCGGCGGTCAAGCCACGGGCGGCGATCAGGTCCGGGTCGAGCCACAGGCGCATGCTGTATTCACCCGCGCCCCACACCAGCACATCGTTGATCCCCGGCAGGCGCGACAACTCATCGCGCACCTGCAGGTAGGCGTAGTTGGAGATGTAGAGCGGGTCATAACGCTGGTCGGGGGACAGCAGGTGGACCACCATGAGGATGTCCGGCGAGGTTTTCTGCGTGACCACGCCCAGGCGCTGCACCTCTTCGGGCAAGCGCGGCAACGCTCGCGACACACGGTTCTGCACCTGGATCTGGGCCATGTCCGCGTTGGTGCCCTGGGCGAAGGTTGCAGTCAGAATCATGCGGCCATCGGTGGCCGACTGCGAGGTCATGTAAAGCATGCCCTCAACCCCGGTGATCACCTGTTCCAGCGGCGCCGCCACCGTCTCGGCAATCACCTGCGGGTTGGCCCCTGGGTAGGACGCGGTCACTTGCACGGTGGGCGGCGTGACGGCCGGGTATTCGCTCAACGGCAGGTGGAAGAAGGCCACGATGCCGCCGATCATCATCAACACCGACAGGACAATGGCGAAGATCGGTCGGTCAATGAAAAAGCGTGGGAAGCTCATTGCACGCCCCCCACCGCCAGCGGTGCTTCAAGCGGCTTGCCGTCAATACTGGCGGCCAGCGGTGTCACCTGCATGCCGGGGCGCACCAGCCCTTTGACGACAATGCGCTCGCCCGGTTGCAGGCCCTGTTCGATGACCCGCAGGCCGTCGACCACCGGGCCCAGTTCCACCGGGCGGTATTCGGTCTTGTCGCCCTCACCGACAACCAGCACATAACGGCGGCCCTGGTCGGTGCCGATGGAATGGTCGGCAACCAACACCCGGGGTTGCGCCACGCCGGTATCCAGCTTGACCTTGGCGAACAGCCCCGGCGTCAAGCGCCCATCCCGGTTTTCCACCACCGCACGCACGCGCACCGTGCCAGTCTTGCGGTCAGCCGAGTTGGCCAGAAAATCCACGCGACCGGCCCGTGCATAGGTGGTGTCGTTGAGCATCGCCACCATGACCTTGGCGGCTTGTTCGCCCTTGGACCCGGCGTGTTGCCGCGTCGCTGCCAACGAATGCAGGTAGGTGCGTTCATCCACATCGAAATACACATGCAAGGGGTCGATGGAGACAATCGTGGTCAGGGGTGTTTCCCCGCGGGTCACATAGTTGCCTTCCGTCACCAATGCGCGGTCGATGCGCCCGCTGATAGGCGCGGTGACGCGGGTGTAACTCAGGTCAAGTTGGGCTGTATCCAACGCAGCCCTGGCGGCCTCCACCTGCGCTCTGCCGGCGTTCAACGAAGCAACGGCGGTGTCGAGACGATCACGTGCCACCACCTTCTTGGCATATAACTGCTCGGCACGGCCATGCTCGGCCTGGGCCAGCAACGCATTGGCCTCGGCCTCGCGCAGACGTGCCTTGGCTGCGTTCACTGCCGCCTGGAACATACGCGGATCGATCACAAACAGTGGACTGCCCTTGGCCACGAACTGCCCTTCGGGCACGCTGACACTTTGCAGATAGCCACTGACTCGCGGGCGCAATTGAACCTGGTCGATGGCGGTCAACGAACCGGTGTACTCCACAAACGGCGTCACCGCACGCGCCACCACCTGGGCGACCGGCACGCCGGGTGGCTTGGCTGCTGCAGCTGGCGGCGCATTGTCCGAGCATCCGCCGAGCATCAATGCTACGGCCAACGCCCCGGTAATGAGGCTTACTGGTTTGGTGCACATCGTTCACCCTCCTTGGAATTTTCAAGACAAACCGACACGTGGGGTTTTTATCCGGCTTGCCATACTGGGAAGGTCAAGCGCTATAAAACCGGGGGGTGTGTTTTTGTCTGGGAAATACTTGGAGGTGAATCAAATGGCGGCCACAGGGGCTTGGTGGCGCTCGGGCTTACCTGTCGAGCGTGGTTGAAGGTGGGAGCTGGCTTGCCTGCGAAGGGATCAACCCGGTTTGGCTGGTAGACCGAGGTGTCTGCATCGCAGGCAAGCCAGCCCCCACATTTGGATTGCGCGGTGTCAGCCAGGTATCTGTGGGCTCAGGCTCAGCTCCACGCCACCACCAGCAAGCCGGCGCCCAACACCAGGCACAACGGCGAATAGAAATAGGTATCCAGGCGAGCAAACCTCGACCCGCCGACCTTCTTGAAAAACCCCACCAGCTCCGAATCCCCAATCGCCCGGGCAAACATCAGCACGGCAATCGCGCTGATACCCCACTGCAACGCCCCGTGGGACACCGGCGAGAAATACAGCCCGGCGCGCAGACACACGAGCAAGGCAATCGCCACCAGCCCCATCGCCACCAGAAAAGTACCCAGCGCCGACGGCTTGAACGCCGGTCGCGGCCCGCTGGCAAACTCTCCGGGCAGTTGCGGGATAGCGGCCAGGCTGCCGAGCTTGCCACCCGCAGCCCAATACAGGTGCACCATGCTGATGAAGGTAAATACCCCGACGATCCACCGCGCAATCACAAAGCTCATGGTCGGCGCTCCACAAAAATGTGCGAATGAGGATAGCCGCCCTGAGTTTTTTTGCAGGCATTTCGTCGGTCGCTGATGATAAAGTGCCGCCCCATGAAACTCGCCCGTGCCGACCGCTCACTCATTGCCTGGACGCTCTACTGCTGCGTCCTGTTCAATGTGTTCGCCTGCAGCATTGGTCATGGGCAGATGGTGGGGATGCAGCTCAACGGCATCAGCGGCCAGTTCTGTACGGTGGACCCACGTACCCAGGCGCCCCTGCCCAGCAATTCTACGGATGAGAGCCTGCCAACGCTGTCGAAGGCGTTTGGTTGCCCGCTGTGCTCTACCGGCGGCATGGGCCCGGCGCTCAACTCCCACCTGAATGTGGCAGTCCTGCCGCAACCCCATGCGCCGCCCGCAGCGGTGGTGCTCGCCGCCGACATTCCCGCCCGCTTCACCTGGCCTGCGGCTAATCCGCGCGCGCCACCTGCCTTCGCCTGATCCCTGCGCGTTCTGATCTGCACCGCTTCGTTTCCGTAAGGAGTACGGGGAGCAGTGCGTTGTTTTCGAGCCAAGTTTTCAGGATTCAACCATGAAACATTTACCCCTGTTGGCGGGCCTGTTCGGCTGCCTGCCTGTTTACGCCTCGGCCCTTGAGTTGGCGCCAACCACCATTGACGGCGAGCAAAGTGCCGAGCCTAGGCTGGCCCTGGACCAATCCAGCGGCATGGCCTCGCGCCTGGGCCTGAGCGTGCGGGAAACGCCGGCGTCGGTGGCCATTGCTAACCGCAACGATATCGAGCGCCACGGCGCCAAGACCGTGATGCGGCCAATACCCTGCCCGGCGTCAACGCCAGCGCGCCGCCTGGGTTTGGCGGGTTTGTCTCGTACCGAGGGTTTACCAGCAGCCAGATCACCCAGATGTTCAACGGCATCAATGTCGCCTCGGGCCTGGCGCGACCGGTGGATGCGTGGATCTATGACCGCGTCGAACTGGTAGGCGGCCCCTCCTCCCTGATCAACGGCGCAGGCTCAGTGGGTGGCTCGCTGAACTACGTGACCAAGCTGGCAAGCCGCGAGGAACAGGCCATCGAGGGCCAACTGAGCTATGGCAGTTACGACACCGCCGGTATGGCGTTCGGCCTCAACCATGCGCTGACCGAACCCGGCGCCGAGGTGCAGCACTACGCCCGCCTGGATGTGAGCCGCAACACCAATCACAGCTACATCGACCGCGACCAGCGCGATGCCTGGAGCGTGGCGTTTTCCCTGCTCAGCGACCTCACCCCGAACCTGTCCCACACCCTGGCCCTGGAGTATCAGGACGAACATGAAGACAGCCCGTACTGGGGCACGCCGGTGCTCAACCCCAAGGCCGGTGAGCTGAAGATCGACAAGCACAACCGCTTCAATAACTACAACGTAGCCGACGGCCGTTATGAGCAACGCACGATCTGGGCACGCTCGATCATCGACTACCGGATCAACGACAGCACCACACTGAAAAATACCCTCTACCACCTCGACAGCCAGCGCGACTACCGCAACCTGGAGACCTACCAATACAACGCCGACAACAGCGCGGTGAACCGCTCGACGGCCTATCAGGTGCGGCATCAGGGCGAGCAGAACGGCAACCAGTTCGAACTGCGCCATGACACGAGCGTCTTCGGCCTCGCCACCACTTGGTCCGGCGGTTTTGAGTACAAGATCAACAGCACCACTAACAGCCCGTTGAACGTGCCGGGCAAAAGTACCGTAGACCCGAACCACTACGACCCGGGGCACTTCTATGATATTCCCGGTACCCGGCCAGGTTTCGTCAAGGACAAGACCAACCAGGTGACGACCAAGGCACTGTTCGTGGAAAACCGTCTGGGACTAACGGATAAGCTCTCGCTGCTGACTGGCCTGCGCTATGACGCCATCGATCTGGACGTGACCAACCATCGTACGATCACCGCCACCAACCCGCGACACTTCAAGCGCAGTTGGGAGCCGGTAACGGGCCGGGTGGGCCTGACCTATCAGTTCATCCCCTCCGCCAACGTCTATGTGCAATACAGCACCGCCGTCGAACAGCCCAACACCACTACCCAGGTGTTCGACGTGTCCACCGGCAAGCAATGGGAAATCGGCAGCAAGTTCGATTACCTGGAGGGCCGCGGTTCCGCCACGGTCGCCGCGTACAGGATCGAACGCAAGGACTTCGCCGTCACCGACCCGCTGGACCCGACCAGCAGCATCCCGGTGGGCGCGCAGTCGTCCAAGGGCATCGAACTGGCCAGTTCGTTGCGCATCACGCCGAGGCTATTGGCCGAAGGCAACTTCGCCTGGGTGGACGCGCAGTACGATGAGTTCAACGAGAAAATCGCCAGCGGCGCCGTGGTGTCGCGCAAGGGCAATACGCCAACCAACGTGCCCAAGCGCGTGGGCAACCTGTGGTTGACCTATGACTTTGCCGAGAATTGGCAAGGTGGGGTGGATGCGCGCTATGTCGCCCAGGTGTATGCAGACAATGCCAACACCCAGACCGTACCGGCCTATACGCTGTTCGGCACCTTCCTGCGCTATAAGGTGGATGCGCATACCTCGATAACCGGGCGCGTACGCAACCTGACTAACGAGGTGTATGCCGAGTTTGCCCATGTGTCGCCGGCGTACTATCTGGGATCACCGAGGACCTTTGAGCTGGCCGTACAGACCAAATTCTAAAGCTTGAATACAGTCACATGTGGGAGCTGGCTTGCCTGCGATAGCGGTGGGCCAGCTTCAAAAAGTGTTGTCTGACACTCAGTCATCGCAGGCAAGCCAGCTCCCACATCTTGATCTTCACTCGATACAAAGACCGCCGGTTACTTGAGGCTCGCCTCGACCTTCTGCGCCACATCTTCCGTCAACCAGGCCTTCCACACCTGCGGATGTTCCTTGAGAAACGCTTGGGCCACCTCCCGAGGCGGCGTGTGGTGCTCGCTCATCGTCGCCAAGGCTTTGTTAAGCGGCTCGATGGGAAACTCGACCTTCTCGAAGAACTGGGCAATCTGTGGATGTTCCTGCTGGAACGGCGTCGACACGCCAATGCTCAGCTTGGAAGCCAATGAGCGTGTCGGCTTCGGGTTCGGATTGTCTGCGTCAGTCAGGGTCTTCCACGCATCTGCATCAAATGGCGGTTCTTCCAGCTGGATCAATTTATAGCGCCCCATCAACGGGGTCGGCGACCAGTAATAGAACAGCACGGGCTTGCCCCGGCGAATCGAAGAGGCAATCTCCGCATCCAGCGCCGCCCCCGAACCGCTGCGGAAGTTCACATAGCTGTCGTCCAGGCCATAAGCCTTGAGCTTCTGTTTGTTGACCACTTCGGAGGTCCAGCCAATGGGGCTGTTCAGAAAACGCCCCTTGCCCGGAGATTCAGGGTCCTTGAACACGTCCTTGTAGCGCGCCAGGTCCTGTACGCTTTTGAGGTCTGGAGCCAGGGGTTTTAGCCCTTTGGAGGGGTCCCCCTTGACCACGTATTCCGGCACCCACCAGCCTTCGGTCGCACCTTTGACGATATCGCCCAGGCCCGCCACCTTGCCTTCGGCTTCAGCCTTGACCCATACCGGACTGCGGCCTGCCCATTCCTCGCCGATCACCTGGATGTCATTCTTGGCCAGGGCGGTTTCCAGGGTAATGGTGGTACCAGGCAAGGTGTCGGTGGGCAGGTCATAGCCCTTCTCGACGATAAAACGCAGTACTTCAGTGATCAGGCTGCCGCTTTCCCAGTTCAGGTCGGCAAAATGCACCGGTGCCTGGGCAGCCGATACCGGCAATGACAGACTCAGGGTTGTCAGGCCCGCCGCCAGCAGTGACTTCAATCCTTTCATGCCTGTGCACCTCGCGTTTTCGCAGTCATGGCGAACGGCTTTGCTGCGAATGCGCGAAGCCTCTGAATAGTTAAGTCAACTCAACTGTAGTAGAGGTTCCAAAAGACAAAGATGCACAGCGTATTTATCGCCTACTCGCTGGCCTTGAAGGTCACCAGTTCACCCTTGCGCCATTTGGCGGCTTTGCCAGTCACGGCCTTCAGGGTCTTGGTCAACCCTTCCTGCAATTGCTCATGGGCGGCGAATACCAACATCACACTGTGGCCTTCCTTGAACACAATACCCTGGCCTTCGTTCGACGACACAAAGGCATAGTCGCCGAGGCCGTAGACGGTCAACTTGATATCGCGAAACCTCAATTCGAACTTGCCACCTTCGCGGCTGGGCAATACCGCTGCGCGAAAATGGTCACCTACTTTGAGTTCCAGACGTGGCTTGTCATCCACGACCAGCGCCGTTTCGGTATCGATTTCGGCGATATAAATACCTTCCGGCGTCTGTTCGGTGACGTAGACAAACCGAGATTGAAACTGCTTGACCAACTTTGCGCGCAAATCACCCAGCACGAATAACGCGTGCATATCCAGATTACTGACTGCCAAGGAAACGCCCCCACATCAAAAAAGCACTGGCCGCCAAAGCGAACAGCACAAAAAATGGCCGTTACGACACGATACAGAGTCATTAAAAAACTGAAGAGAACTCGTAAGGCTAGTACAAACCTCAACGGCGGACCTCATGGGAAGTCAACCGCGATACAGCAAATCACAGGTTCAACGACCCGAGAATACGGGTCTGCCGACTTCAGAGAATAACCCAATTAAAAATGCAGTTTTCCGACACCCCAACACAAAAAAACATCTGGGCATGGAACCAGTCACGAACTACCGACGACAATACTAGAACAGCAACCAGGGTGAAAACCACCCGAAACAACGCAGACAAGCTAACCGGATCGATCGACAGGAGCTGAGCATGCAACGACGTCAACACGACGCTACGTCTTTCCACACTCGTTCACCATGTCCCGACGAACAGCAATACTACTGCCTGCTGAACCTGAATGGGTACTCCAATTCGGTGCTTTACCAAGTTGTACCCGCAGGAAAGAACTTTTTTCATATTCTTGAAGTGCCCAGCGGCAAGATCAAGGGGTTTCGCAGCGATCACATCAAAGCCTGCGAACTGGCCAAGTCCCTTGAAGCCAAGCTATACGCCTCAGGCGGCGGAATCGTTTCGTCGCCTGGATGACTTTACCGCGCCACTGCCCCTCAACAACTGCCATACTGGCCTGTCCATGGAAGTTTGCCCCCCGCGGGTCAGGTTTCATCAACGCAGTTACCTTGAAGGGAAAGCCATACGTGACGGAATTTGATATTGGCGAATTTATTATCCACGGCGATGCGAGGGAAGTAGACGGTGAGTTTCAAGCGGTCATCATCATGCGAGCCAAACCACCGCTGAACAAGGTCACCGCGCACCAGGTGGAGAAAGACCGCTGGTTCAAAACCGCCGACGCAGCGGCCGTGGCTGGCAAAGAGGCGGCCAAGGCACTGAAAACCGCCGTGGATTGCGGCGCGCTCAATACCTGACAATCCGATAGAACTCTGGCGTGCCCTGCCCCTCACATGCATGACGATAAGCCCGCATGGAGAACGCTATGGACACCACCACCCCAACCCTTGAAACCCTGTTCGAACAACTGGGGCTGGATTCCAGCCAGGAAGCCATCGAACGTTTTACCGCCGAACATCGACTGCCCGATGATGTAAAACTCATCGACGCGCCATTCTGGAGCGAACAGCAGGCGAACTTCCTCAGGGAACAATTGCAGGTCGACGCAGAATGGGCTCCCGCAGTGGATGACCTCAATGCGCTGCTGCATGAGCCTCCCCGCGCTTGATCAATGCAGGCTGTCTGACGCTTCCCTGCGCAATAGCGCTTGCCAGGCAGCCTGGCATTCCTGCGCCTCGTCCCGGCTGGCGAATGCAGTGCCGCGCTGCTCACCGTTGAGCAACACCACCCAGCAAGCTCGCTGGCCCAGGGCACGCAGGGTTTCGGGCACGCCACTGCCGATCATTACGGCCACATCGACTTTGTTTTGCATGGAGCTTCTCCGCAGCATTAGTTAGCTGGCTAACAATGTTGGCCATGCTACGGCTTTATTCCAGTTGGAAAAAGCTATCCACGGAATAGCTTCATTGCATAAACAGCAACAATGCCGATCCAGGGCGGCCAGCTAGAGAGCCGCCCCCTTCACCGCATCAGGCTTGACGCTGGTGCTTGTCGATCTGCTCGTGGCGCTCTTGCGCTTCGATGCAGTACTTGGTGGTAGGACTGATCAGCAGGCGCTTGAGGCCGATAGGCTCGCCGCTGTCGTCACACCAGCCAAAGGAATCTTCCTTGATGCGTTCCAGAGCACGCTCAAGTTGCGGCAGCATGCGCTGGTCGCGGTCAATGGCGTTTACCAGCCAGGTGCGCTCTTCTTCGACAGAAGCCGCGTCAGCCGGGTCGGCCGGGGTGTCCAGGCTCTCAATGGCGATACGGTTCTGCTCAATGCGCTCGTGGTGCTCCACCTTCATGTCTTGCAGCAACTTCTCGAAAAAAGCGTGCTGTTCGGCATTCATGTAGTCATCCGCCGGCATGGCCAGCAACTTTTCCTTTGTCATTGATTTCTCTATAAAAAATACGTGCATTAAGGCGAATTAGGGAGCGTTCCGGCCGACCTGTGCAGGTCTCGGAAGGGCGCCATCCATTCCAAGCGCCACCCGGCACTCAATTTACGAGGGGCGGCAGTCTAAGGCCGACTTGAGGGCGCAGCAACTGAAAAGACAGGCATTTTTTCCCGATCAACCCCCAAAAGCACCAGGACGGGCTTGGCGAACGGTCATCGGAGTGCGTTTATAGCAAGAAATTCAGTGTTGTGGAGCTATATAGAAGACAAACGGTTGAAAGTGCCTGATCCCCTGTAGGCGCGAGCTTGCTGTGGCGAGGGAGCTTGCTCCCGCCGACTGCGCAGCAGTCTCCGGCTTTTATTGGGGGTGCTTCGCCCCCCGCAAGCAAGCTTGCTCGCCACACAAGCTCGCGCCTACAAGGGCAGGTACTCAGCGCTTGAGCTTGCGCTTGTTGCGGTATTGATCGATCACCACCGCCACCACGATGATCAGGCCCTTGATGATGTCCTGGATATACGCATCCACCCCGACAAAGGTAAACCCGCTGGCCATGACGCCAAGGATCAGCGCGCCGATCACCGTGCCGGTGATGCGCCCTACTCCACCGGCCAGGCTGGTACCGCCGATCACTGCGGCGGCAATCGCGTCCAGCTCGTAGGACATACCCATGCCGGCCTGCCCCGTCGCTGCACGTGCCGAGGCCACCACGCCGGCCAGGCCCGCCAGGAGACCGGCGATGCTATAGACGATGATCAGGTGACGCTTGACGTTAATCCCCGAAGTACGCGCCGCCTGCATATTGCCGCCGATGGCATAGGTGTACTTGCCATACTTGGTGTAACGCAGGGCAATGTGGAAGATTACCGCCACCACCAGGAAGATAATCACCGGCATCGCGCCATGGCCGATCGCTGTGTAGGAGTCCGAGAGCATGCTCACCGGCTGGCCTTCGGTGTAATAGCGTGCCAGGCCACGGGCCGAGACCATCATGCCCAGGGTTGCGATAAACGGCGGGATGCCGGTGACCGCGATAATGCTGCCGTTGATTGCCCCCGCTAAAAGCCCTACGCCCAAACCCATCGCCACCGGGATCCACACCGGCAAGTCGGTGAGGGACGGAAACACCGCCCGGGAAAAGTCGGAGGTCTGCGCCAGGCTGGCGGCGATCATCGCTGACAAGGCCAGCACCGAGCCGGACGACAAGTCGATGCCCGTGGTGATGATCACCTGGGTCACACCGATGGCCAGCAGGCCGATGATCGACACCTGCAGGATCATCAGCACCAGACGCTGGGAGTTCATCAGAAAGCTCTGGTCGCGCACGATCCAGCCGAACAATTCAAACACCAGGCCGATACCGATCAGCACCAGGAAGATACTCAGCTCGGTGGGCATGCGTCGACGGTTCTTGACCGGCGCGGTTGCCGGCTTGTTGTCTGTTATTGCGTTCATAACCCATCACCTTCTTATTCTGTAGATCAGTGGACTGCGGTCATCCCGGAAGCCAACTGCATGACTTTTTCCTGGGTCGCCTCGGCGCGATCCAGAGTGCCCATCAGTTCACCTTCGTGCATCACCATCACCCGGTCGCTCATGCCGAGCACTTCGGGCAGTTCGGAAGAAATCATGATCACCGCCATGCCCTCGCTGGCGAGGAAGGCGATCAAGCGATAGATCTCAGCCTTGGCGCCCACATCGATACCACGCGTCGGCTCATCCAGGATCAGCAAGCGTGGGTTGGTCATCAGCCAGCGCGCCAGCAAGGCCTTTTGCTGATTACCGCCGGACAAGGTGTCGATGCATTGCTCCAGTGACGGGGTTTTCACCCGCAGCTTCTTGCACATGTCTTCACACAGGGCACGCAAGGCTTTCTGCTGGATAAAACCGTTGCCCGAATAGTGCGGCAACACCGCCATCTCCATGTTCTCCAGCACCGACAGGCACGGGAACAGGCCGCTGAGCTTGCGGTCTTCGGTCAACAGCGCAAAGCCTTTCTCAATGGCCATATGCGGGTCGGTAATGCGCACCGCCTTGCCGTCCAGGGTGATTTGCCCGCTGGAACTTGGGGTGATACCAAAAATGGTTTCCGCCACGTTGGTGCGCCCGGAGCCCATCAGCCCGGCGATACCGAGGATCTCGCCGGCGTGCAGGTCGAACGATACATCCTTGAATACGCCGTCCAGGCTCAGGTCGCGCACCGACAGTAACAGCTCACCAATAGGCGTTTCGCGCACCGGGAACAGCTGGCTCAATTCACGCCCGACCATCATCGAGATGAGGCTGTCGCTGTTCATGCTGTCGGCCCGTTGCAAGCCGATGTATTGGCCGTCGCGGAACACCGCCACTTCATCGGCGATGGCGAACACTTCGTTCATCTTGTGGGTGATATAGACGATGCCTTTGCCCTGGGACTTGAGGTCGGCAATGATCGAAAACAGGTGGGCCACTTCCTTGTCGGTAATGGCCGAGGTGGGTTCATCCATGATCAGGATGTCGGAGTCGTAGGACACTGCCTTGGCAATCTCGACCATCTGCCGTTCGGCAATGCTCAGGTTGCCGACCTGTTCTTCGGGGTCGAGGTTGATGCGCAGGCGCGCCAGCAACTCGGCGGTGCAGCGGTGCATTTCGCGGTGGTTGACCATGTGCAGGCTGTTGAGCTGTTCGCGGCCTATCCAGATGTTCTCGGCGATGCTCATATGGGGCATCAGGTTGAGTTCCTGGTGGATCATCGCGATCCCGGCCTTTTGCGCGGCCAGCGGCGTTTCAAAGGTGATCGGCTTGCCACGCAGGCGAATTTCGCCGGCGTCGGGCTGGTAGATGCCGGCGATGATCTTCATCAGCGTCGACTTGCCCGCACCGTTCTCGCCCATCAACGCCAGCACCGTGCCGGGGCGCACCCGCAGCTGCACATCGTCCAGGGCCACGACACCGGGAAAGCCTTTGCTGATGTTGAGGATTTCCAGCAGGTAGGGTTCGTCCAGCGCCAGCGCCGGGTGGGCGGCGGGCTGAGACGTGGCGGCTTGAGCAGGCATAGGGAGGTACTCCATCTGCAGGGCGGCCGTGACCGCCCTGCCAGCTTTTGTTGTTATGTCGGGGCTACTTGAAGTCTTTGACGTTGTCCGGGGTGATCAACTGGAACGGGATCACCACGTTCTGCTCGACCGGCTCCTTCTTGGCCATCTTGCGCGCTGCCTCCACCGAACCTACCGCCTGGCCCTTGGCGTCCTGGAAGGCCGACACGGTCATGTCGCCCTTGGTGATCGCGTTCAAGCCATCGGGCGTGCCGTCGACACCGGCAATCAACACGCTGCCTTTTTCCTTGCCGGCCGATCTCAGGGCCATGGACGCCCCGATCGCCATCTCATCGTTGTTGGCCAGCACCGCATTGAACTCCCGGCCCTGGGTCAGCCAGTCGTTGACCAGGGTCATGCCCCTGTCACGCAACCAAATGCCGGTCTGTTCCTGCTCGATCTTGATGTCCGGGTACTTGGCCAGCACTTCCTTCACGCCCTTGGTGCGATTGGTGGTGGAGTTGTTCGCCAGGTCACCCAAAAGGATCACGACCTTGCCCTTGCCACCGAGTTTTTCGGCGATGTATTGCATTTGCAGGCGGCCGGCCTCGACGTCATCGGAGGTCACGGCCACCACGTCCTTGGGCAAGTCTTTCTGGTCGGGGCGGCGGTTGACGAACACCAGCGGTATACCCGCCTTGGTGGCGGCACTGATGATGTTCTTGGTCGACGCGGTATCGACCGGGTTGACGATAATCGCGTCGACCTTCTGGCTGATGAAGTTCTCGACCTGGCTCAATTGCTTGACCACATCGGCGCGGGCATCTTCGAATTGCAGTTGCACGCCATCACCTTTTGGATAGGACTTGGCTTGCTTATCCATATCCTCGCGCAGGTAGGTGAGGAAGGTGTCATCGAACGCGGACATCGTCACGCCCACCTTGAGATCGGCGGCGCCGACAACGCCACTGGCCAGCAGCATGGACAAGGCCAGGGCGGTAAAACGGATCGGGGTCTTCATGAACGGTCTGTCTCCACTTTCTTGTTGGTTTTTTTCGACGTTGCGTTGATCAGGACTCGGCTGTCAGTCGCACCACCGGCGCGCCTGGAATGCAGCACACCAGCGCGCCCTGGTTTTCGACGCACAGCACATTCAGGAAGGAGAAGTAGAACGGCCGGGCGCGGGGCAGTCCGCGTGGCGCTTGGAGGGGGCGTAAAACTCGCAGTACAGCGTTGAAGATTTTCATCTGACGGTACCTGGTTGTTTTTGATCTTGTTTTTGTTGAGTCGCCCGTAGGTTCCGGGACGTACTTTATGCAACCTGGAAAAGACTGTATTAGAAAATAATTTCCATATCAACCTGTTTTAGAATTTTATTCTATTTTCGTCGAAACCACCTGCTGACGCTCGGCACTCAGCCGCGCGGCGTCCAATATACGGGTGGTTTCCAGGGCGTCATAGGCATTGACCGGCAGCGGTCCCTGCCCCACCACGGCCGCTTGCAACTGCCGATAGAATTGGGGCCAGCAGCCCTTCTCCGACGGCACCCGCTCACGCTCCGGCCCTTGCTCAAACCAGCCCCAGCGTCGATGCTCCTCGGCGCCCCAGTGTTCACCTTCGGTTTTCGGTGACTTGCCGGCCAGCAGCGCTTCTTCCTGGCCATCCAATCCGTCGACGGTGTAGCAGCCCAGGCTGCCACTGACGCGAAATCGCGGCGCCTGGCTGTTCTGCAACGCGTTGCCCCACAGGTGCGAAATCACGCCATTGGCATGGGTGAGGGAGACAAAGAAGCCGTGGTCCACCGTGGGATGTTCTGGTGTGTAGTGCAATTGAGCGAACACCCGCTCCACCGGGCCAAACAGTTGCAACGCCTGGTCCACCAGATGGCTGCCCAGGTCACGCAGCCATCCTCCACCGCTGGCATTGCCCACGGCCTGCGGACTGTAACGTTCCACACGGGATTCAAAGCGGGTGATGGTGCCCAGGGCGCCAGCGTCGATCAGTTTGCGCAGGGTCAGGTAATCCGAATCCCAGCGCCGATTCTGATAAACACTGAGCAACGAGCCCTGACGTTCGGCAGCGGTAATCAGGGCCTGGGCTTGTTCGGCGTTGGCGGCAAAGGGTTTATCGCTGACCACCGCCACCCCGTGCTCGATGGCTTCCAGCACCAGGGCCGGGCGACCTTTGAGGGTGGTGGAAATCACCAGGGCATCGACGCCGGCTTCGACGATCTGGCCGATGGAGTCGAAGGCTTTGACACCCGGAAGGTCAGTACTCAGTTGCTTGCGACGTTCGGGTGAACGCGTCACCACGCCGACAAAGGTGGCGCCAGGCAGGGTGGCGATCAACGGCGCATGAAAAAAGCGTCCGCCGTGGCCGTAGCCCACTAGTCCGATTCGCATGTTCAACTCCAGAATTGATTTGGAAACCCAATCAACTGTGGGAGCTGGCTTGCCTGCGATAGCAGTGAGTCAGGCAATCAATCTGTCACTGATAGACCGCTATCGCAGGCAAGCCAGCTCCCACAGTGTCAACCACTTTTCTGCAGTGAGTTAGCCGTAGAAGCGCGGGCGATCCGGCAGGCTGACTTTCACAATCTGCCCACTGCCCTGGGCTTCAATACACGCATCCGCCGCCACCGCCGCCGCAAACCCATCCCAGGCCGACGGCCCGCCGACCTGCCCGGCCAGCACGCTGTCGATAAACGCCTGCAACTCCACGTCATAGGCACCGATAAACCTATCCTTCCAATCCATCAGGATTGCGTTGGACAGCTTCGCGTCGCTGCGCAGTTGCACCTGAGATGGTTCCGGCAACCTGGCGATGCCGCTCTCCCCTACCACTTCGCACTGGATGTCGTAGCCGTATTGGCAGTTCACAAACACTTCCACGTCGATACGCGTGCCTTTGGCAGTTTCCAGCAGCACGATCTGCGGGTCGCGCAGGTGCGCCAGCGCCTTGCTGGTCTTGCGCGGGAACACCACCTGCACGGACACGTAGTCGTCGTTGAGCAGCCAACGCAGCACGTCCAACTCATGGATCAGGGTGTCGGTGATCGCCATGCCGGTGTTGTAGTTCTCGCCCACCGTGGGGTTACGGTGCGCGCAGTGCAGCATTAACGGCTCGCCAATCTGGCCGCTGTCGATCACCGACTTGAGGGCACGATAGCCTTGGTCGTACGGGCGCATGAAACCCACCTGGACCAGGCGCTTACCGTGTGCCACTTCGGCCTCGACAATGTTGCGGCAGCCCTCGGCCGTCACCGCCAGCGGTTTTTCACAGAACACCGGTTTGCCGGCAGCAATCGCGGCCAGCACAAACTCTTCGTGGCTCGGCCCCCAGGACGTCACCAGTACCGCTTCGACCTCTGGCGCGTTGATCAACGCATGGCCGTCCGGGTACACCTCGGCGTCCAGCTTCAAGTCCGCCACCACCTGGGCCGCCTGCTCAAGGTTGATGTCGGTGACAGCCACCACCTGGCTGTTGAGCAAGGCCTGGCTGCAACGACGAATATGGTCCCGGCCAATGGCGCCCGTACCAATCACTCCAAGTTTCAAAGACATGCAAACACTCCTCTTGTTGTTAGTACTGCCGGGCCTTGGCCAGGTGTTCATTGAGTTTTTTTGCCGCTGCATTCGTGCGTTCACTGGTGGACACTTGCGCCACACCCACCCGCCACCACGACAGGTAGCCGTGGATCATGGTCTTGGGCAGTACCTTGATATCGATCAGCGTGGAGACGCTTTGCGTGCGGGCATCCGCCAACGCCGCTTCCAGCTGTTCCAGCATGCTGACCTTGTAGGTCTTGCAACCGTAGGCCGCTGCGCTCATGGCGAAGTCCACCGGCACCAGGCCACCGTCGAGCTTGCCGCTCTCGGGGTTGCGGTAGCGGAACTCGGTGCCGAAGCTGTCCATGCCATTGCCAATCTGCAGGTTGTTGATGCAACCGAACGCCATGTTGTCCAACAGCACCACGTTGATCTTGCGGCGCTCCTGGATCGAGGTGGCCAGCTCCGAGTGCAGCATCATGTAGGAGCCATCGCCGACCAGGGCGTACACCTCCTTGCTCGGCTCGGCCAGCTTCACGCCCAGGGCGGCATTGATCTCGTAGCCCATGCATGAATAGCCATACTCGACGTGGTAGGTGTTGACGCCCTTGCTGCGCCAGGCACGCTGCAAATCGCCGGGCAGGCTGCCGGCGGCGGCCACGATGATTGCGTCATCGGCCAGGCGTGCATTGAGCACGCCGAGCACAGCGCTCTGGGTCAGGCACGAACCGGTCAGCTCGATGAATTCCCGCAGCACGGCACGGTCCAGGTGGTCGTCGACTTCGGGGACAAACTCATCGCCCTGGTAGTGCACCTGATGCACGCGGTCCACTTCAGCGTCGAATTGCGCCTTGGCGTCGGCGATCTGCTCGCCCCAGCCCGAACGGTAATCGCCCAGGGCATCGGCCAGTGCTTCAAGGGCGACTTTTGCATCGGCCAGCACTTGCACGCCGTCCAGCTTCAACGCATCGCAGGGGCTTATATTGAGGTTGAGAAACTTCACCTCGGGGTGCTTGAACAGCGATTTTGAGGAGGTGGTGAAGTCGGTATAACGGGTGCCGACACCGATGATCAAGTCCGCCTCAGGCGCCAGCAGGTTAGCCGCCAGGCAGCCGGTTTCGCCGATGCCGCCGACGTTCAGCGGATGGCTGGACACCACGGCGCTCTTGCCCGCCTGGGTTTCCGCGAAAGGAATATCGAAACGCTCGGCAAAGGCTTGCAGTGCCTGGTTGGCGGCGGAGTATTTGACCCCGCCGCCGCAAATGATCAGCGGCTTGCGCTTGCCGCGAAACGCAGCCAGCGCATCGCCGATCATGGCGCTGGTGGCCGGGCGTCGGTCGATGCGGTGCACGCGTTTTTGCAGGAAATAGTCGGGGTAGTCCCAGGCTTCGGCTTGTACATCCTGGGGCAAGGCCAGGGTCACCGCGCCGGTTTCAGCCGGGTCGGTCAGCACGCGCATGGCATGGATCGCCGCGGTCATCAGTTGCTCGGGGCGGTTGATGCGGTCCCAGTATTTGCTCACGGAGCGGAAGGCGTCGTTGGTGCTGATGCTCAGGTCGTGGAACTGCTCGATCTGCTGCAACACCGGGTCGGGCTGACGGCTGGCATAGACATCGCCGGGCAAGAGCAGCAACGGGATGCGGTTGGCGGTGGCAGTCGCTGCGGCGGTGAGCATATTGGCCGCGCCCGGCCCGACCGAGGCCGTGCACGCATAGATCTTGCGGCGCAGGTGCTGCTTGGCGAACCCGATGGCGGCGTGGGCCATGCCTTGCTCATTGCGGCCCTGATGCACCACCAGGTCGCCGCTGTCCTGCTCCAGAGCCTGACCGAGGCCCAACACATTGCCATGCCCGAAAATAGTGAAGACCCCGGCGACAAACTTGCTCTGTACGCCGTCGACTTCGATGTATTGGTTGTCCAGGAACTTCACCAGGGCCTGGGCCATGGTCAATCTTGTTGTGGTCATCACTTGCACCTTGTATGAATGCAATTGGAATGTTCAACACCGATCCACTGTGGGAGCTGGCTTGCCTGCGATAGCGGTCTATCAGTTGCACAGGTATTGCCTGACACACCGCTATCGCAGGCAAGCCAGCTCCCACATTTTTGATCGCGTTATGGCAAGGGCTTTTGCAAATACGCCATGCTGCTGCCCAACGCCTGCCGGATATCCGCCAACCCGTGCACGCTTTCGGCAAACGGTTCGAACGACAGATAGCCGCTGTAGCCAGTGCTGAGCAAGGTGTCGATCTGCGCCGCATTCCCGAGGATATCGTCCTCGCCCACGAGCACGCGGTGGCCGTCGCGGATCGAGTCCAGCGGCGCCTCGCGGTCTTCCACCCCGGAGATGTGCACCAGCCCGGTCAGCTCCGGGAAGAACTCATGCTCGCCGGCC
Organism: Pseudomonas sp. PA-7-1E; assembly: GCF_021605325.1. NCBI lineage: Bacteria > Pseudomonadati > Pseudomonadota > Gammaproteobacteria > Pseudomonadales > Pseudomonadaceae > Pseudomonas > Pseudomonas sp. PA-7-1E. The sequence continues at coordinate 104,262 of NZ_WKFA01000016.1, read as the reverse complement.
AGGTGATGGTGAAAGGTGTCGTGCACCACCCGGAATACATCCAGGCCACCGATGGCCTTGATTGCATCCACTGCCACGCGCTTGCGGCGCAGGGCGGATACGGTGAAGCCCAGGGGCTCGATAAAACCCAGAATCCCGTACTCGCGCAGGATCAACGCCAGCTCGCTCAACGCCGTGCGCAAACCAGCCGCGCGCTGCGCGTCGTTGCGCGTATCGCCAGGCTGATTGAACGGGCACATCACCAAGCCTTCGGCCCCGCACTCACGGGCGTAGGTGGCCAGTTCGATTGCCTGGGCACGGCGTTCGTCATTCCACACATCAAAGGGGTACAGCGCGTTGATCGACAGCACCTTGATGCCCTGCGCTGCGCACAATTCACGCACGCGGCTGGCGGGTGTGCCGTATTCGATTTCACGGTTCTTGAGGTCGTTGCGGATCTCAATGGCCTCGCAGTTGAGAGCCGCCGCCAACTGGATGAAATCTGGCAGGGACAGGTTGGGGGCGACCATGCGGTTAAGGGCAAAACGTAGCGGCGACTTCATTGTTTTTGTTCTCCGTGCAACACCGTTTACAGGTCCAGCAGCCAGCTGTGCTGCGGGTCGTTATGGAAATGCCAGGCGCGCTTGGGGCCGGCCATCACGTTCAGGTAATAAGACTCGTAGCCATACGGCACGCTGACCGGGTGATAGCCCTTGGGCACCACCACCAGGTCACTGTTTTCCACGGCCATGGCCTGGTCGATGCTGCGATCATCGGTGTACACGCGCTGGAACACGAAGCCCTGGGGCGGGTTGACCTGGTGGTAGTAGGTCTCTTCCAGAAAGCTCTGGTGCGGCAGGTCGTCGGTGTCGTGCTTGTGCGGCGGGTAGCTGGAGGAATGCCCCGACGGCGTGCGCACTTCCACCACCAGCAGCGAATGGGCCGGCTCGCTGTCAGGCAGGATATCGCAGACGTAGCGAGTGTTGGCGCCTTTGCCGCGCACACTGCGCTTGCACTGCTCGGGGCGGATCAAGCGCGGGGCAAAACCCGTAGCACCCGGCGCTGCACAGACGGCAATTTGCACATCGCTCAGGGCCGTGACTCGGGCGCCAGTGCCCGGCGGCAAATAGGCGGCGAACGGTGACTTGTCTTCGAACACCGACTGGCGATCCCCCAGGTTCTGCCAATTGAAGCCTTCGCCTTCAATATTCACCCGACCGCTGAGCAGCACCAGGCACAGTTCCTGATCGCCCGCACTGACCGGCAGGGTTTCACCCAGACTCAGGCGGTACGCGGCAAAGCCTACGTACTCCAGGCGACCCGCCTCCAGGGCAACCATGGTTTGCCCGCGTTTGCTGCTTTTGACCAACAAGCTCATCACTCAAGTCCTCTGGTTGAGAAGCGCACGCAGGGTGTCGTAACCCTTCTTCGCGTAGATATAGCTGGGCGCCACGGCCGGGTCCTGCTCGGCTTCCACCACCAGCCAGCCCTTGTAGTTCGCCGCGAGCAACACATCCAGCAACGGTGCGAAGTCGATATCACCATCGCCGGGCACGGTAAAGGTGCCGTTGACGATGCAGTCCGGGAAGCTCCACATCTGGTTACGCGCCAGTTGCACCACGGGTTTGCGTACATCCTTGAAATGCACATGGCAGACGCGCTCGATATGCTTGCGCAGCACCTCGATGGGTTCGCCGCCGCCCATGTAGCAGTGGCCCGAATCGAACAGCAAGCCGACTTCCGGGCCCGTGCGTTTCATCAACTGGTCGATGTCCTCGGGGGATTCGACGTACGCGCCCATATGGTGGTGATAGGCCAGGCGCACGCCCTGGGACAGGGTGAAACGCGCCAGCTCGGTAAGCTTGTCGGCGTAAGCCTGCCAAGCCTGTTCACTGTGAAAACGCGGGCGCTCGATCAGGCGGATGCGCGAGCCCTGGATCGAGTCAGCCACTTCGCCGTATACCAGTACCGAGGCGCCGTTGTGTTTGAGTAGTTCGACATGGGCGGCAATCGCCTCGATTTCTTCAGCCACCGAACGGTGGGCCAGACGGCTGGAGTACCAACCGGACACCAGCGCCAGGTCATAAGGACGCAGCACGTCAGCGACGCCCTTGGCATCCTTGGGGAATTTGCCGTTGAGTTCAAAACCTTCGTAGCCGATGTCCTTGCCTTCGCTCAGGGCCGTGCTCAGCGGGGTCTCACCGCCGAGGGCCGGGAGGTCGTCGTTGCTCCAGGAGATCGGGTTGATGCCAATTCGGATTGCGGGCATGGCTGCACCTTTTGTTTTTATCTTCAGAATTCACTGGGATCTGCTTTGTGTGGGAGCTGGCTTGCCTGCGATAGCAGTGTGTCAGGCAATACATTTGCAACGGATAGATTGCTATCGCAGGCAAGCCAGCTCCCACATTTGATCGTATTTACTGTCGGGCGCTGAGCCAGGCATTGATGAGCTGTTCGAAGGTCGCCTGCACCTGCTGGATCAGCGTTTCATCATCAATCTCCCCCGCCATCCACGCCCGGCTCGGCTCGTGGAAGATCGTGCGGCCCACGGCAAACCCACGGCAGGTGCTGCTCTGGCTGGCTTGCTTGAAGCCATCGGCGAGAAACTCGGGGGAAGCATTCAGGCCCAGCAACACCACGCCACGGCAGTAGGGGTCGCGTTCCTGGATCAGTTCGTCGAGCTTTTTCCAGTCTTCGGCCGATTGGGTTTCGATCTTCCACCAGGCCGGGTAAATGCCAAGGTTGTACAGGCGTTTAAGGCTGCGGTAGAGCACGTCCGGGTAGGTGGACGGGTGATCCTTGGGTGGGATGACTTCCAGCAGCAGTTCGTGGCCACTGACCAGCGACGCCTCGTACACCGCCTTGAGTTGCGCTTCCTGTTCCAGGCGCAGCATCGGCTCGTCATCGGGGTGAAACTGCACCAGGCACTTGATGATGTGTTCCTGGGGCCAGGCAATCAGGTTGCTGCCGATCGAACGCCCGTGCTCGAACGCCAGGGGCCGCGAGTTCTGCACTTCCACCGGGCGAGCGATCCACCAGCCGCGACCGCTGGCGGCGTTGAGTGCATCCTGGCCAAAGCGTTGGTCGGCGAGCAGGCCCACATCCGCCTCGACGCCCTGCTCGCTGAGTTTGCGCTCCACGCGTTCGATGGCCTGGATAAACAACTGCTTGATGTCGCTGATACGCTCAGGGGCCTGGCCGCCTTTTTGCGCCAGCTCCACCAATTGCCAGCGGTGGTCGAAGGCAAAGACGAACAGTTGCTTCCAGGCTTTGCGCGGCACCGTGACACGGTGCAGGCGTTGCAGGGTCACGTCCTGGTCCGGCCGGGTGATGGGCACGGGGCTGTTGAACAGGTAATCGAGTTCGGCGGGGGTCGGCATCGCTGGCGCACAGGCGTGGCGCGATACCACCAGGCCGCCACAGGCATTGGCCAACTGGCTGCAACGCTCATCGCTGGCGTCATTGATCCAGCCGCTGAGAAAGCCCGACATAAAAGCATCGCCTGCGCCCAGCACGTTGAGCACTTCAACCCGCACGCCAGGATAGATGGCCCCGTCTTCCAGGCGCGCCGGGATTGCGCCGTGGATCACCGTGCAGCCCTGGGGGCCGAGCTTGACCACCAGGGTGGCCGGGGTCAGTTCACGCACGGTGCGCAGGGCGGTGAGCAGGTCTTCACCGCCGCCGGCAATCAGGAATTCCTCTTCGGTGCCGACGATCAGGTCGAAACGCGGCAGGATCTTCTGCACATGCTGGCTGACATTCTGGTCGGCGACGAAACGGGTTTCGCCATCGGCCTTGCCGGCCAGGCCCCACAACACGGGGCGGTAGTCGATGTCCAGCACGCGCTTGACGTTGTGCCTGGCCGCGTAATCCAGGGCCTGGAGGCTGGCCTTGTACACGCCGTCGGTGGAGAAATGCGTACCGGTGATCAACAACGCTTTGCTGGAGGCGATAAAGGCTTCGCTGATGTCTTCGGCGCGCAGGGCCATGTCGGCGCAGTTTTCGCGGTAGAACACCAGAGGGAAGGTTTCGCGGTCCTTGAGGCCCAGCAGCACCAGGGCGGTGAGGCGCTCCGGGTCGACCTTGATGCCGCTGACATCACAGCCTTCACGGGCCAGGGATTCCACCAGGAAACGGCCCATATGGTCATCACCCACCCTGCTCAGCATCGCCGACTTGAGCCCAAGCCTGGCCGTGCCGAAAGCGATATTGGCGGAAGAACCGCCCAGATACTTGGCGAAGCTGGACACATCCTCAAGCCGCGCACCGACTTGCTGCGCATAGAGATCGACGCCCAGGCGCCCGAGGCAAATCAGATCCAATTGACGCCCACTGGCAAAACGAGTCTGGCCCATGCTGGCTCCTGTTATTTTTATCAGCCTGCGTTGTGCCGCCGTGGCGACGGCAAACGCTCTTGGTGGGAGCAGACTAGAACGTCCGCTGGCAGCAATCAATATTTATTCCATAATTATTTTTAGTGGAATATTTTTTCCAATACCTCAGGATAGCGGCACTCCAGCGCCCATGCATCGTTTCAGCAGGCCACGCGGGCCGTGATGCCGGGGTATTTTTTTGCGCCTACCCTGTAGACTTGCGCCACCTATCAGCGCATCAGACGAACACGCCAGAAGGATTGCCCATGTCCCGCACCGATCCCGAGACCACCCTGGAAGAAACTGTCGCCAGCCCTCCGATCAATGCCGAACGCCTGTTGCAGCTGATCACCGACGAATACGAGAGCCTGCCGCGCCAGCTCAAGCGTATCGCCAGCTACATGAGTCAGCAGAGTGACCGGATCATGGTCGACCGGATCAGCGACATCGCCCGGGAATGCGAAGTGCACCCTTCGGCCATCGTGCGGTTTTCCCAGCGCTTCGGTTTCAGCGGGTTCAGTGAGATGCAGGCGCTGTTTCGCGAGGCGTATACGCACAAGACTACGCCGGTGCAAAACTACCAGCAGCGCATTCGCAGCATGATCGCCAACAAGTCCCAGAAGGCCAGCGGCGGCGACCTGGCGCGCGAGTGCGTCAACGCCACCCTGTCGGGCATCGAACGCTTGGGGCTGGAGTTGGACGACGCTGCCTTCGAGAAAGCCGTGGACCTGGTAGTCAATGCCGACAACATCTACGTGGTCGGCGTGCGCCGCTCCTTTGCGGTGGCCGACTACCTGGTCTACAACCTGCAGCACACCAACAAGCGCATCCACCTGATCTCGGGGCTAGGCGGCAGTTATCGCGAGCAGATGCGCAGCGTGCGCGCCAATGACCTGGTGATAGCCATCAGCTTCACGCCCTACGGCAAAGAGACCCAGCACTGCCTGCGCATCGCGCAGCATCACCAGGCCAAGACCCTGATCATCACCGACAGCAACCTGTCGCCCCTGGCCAAGCGGGCGAATGCGGTGTTGTTGGTCAATGAAGGTTCCTCGTTTGCTTTCCGCTCGCTGAGCGCCACGCTGTGCCTGTGCCAGGCGCTGTTTATTGCGGTGGCGTATCGGTTGGAACTCAAGGTGGATGAGATTCACGAACAGGTCGGGTTCGACGACTGAACCTCCAACTGTAGGAGCGAGCTTGCTCGCGAAAAACGCAAGAACGCCGCGGCCATTTTGAATGAACGCGGCGCCCAGCAGTTCTTCGCGAGCAAGCTCGCTCCTACAATTAGTGCATGAAAATCGCGATCAGGATGATCACCGGAATCGGCACGCCGAGGAACCACAGCAGTAATGAGCGCATCATGTTCTCCTTGAATTAACGAACGTAGTTTTCGGTTTCGACATACACCACGGCATCCCGGCGGCGACCGCCGAAGGTGGCGGCGAAGCTGGCGAAGAACGCACCGATGAGCAGGGCCACGAAGGTCCACAGCGAGGTGTAGGCCGCTACTTTCGCAGCGGTGTCAGCGGCTTGTTTGGCTTTGAGCTTGGCGTCTTCAACGGCCTTGCGCGCGTCGCCATAGACCTTGTCGATACGGGCTTCGGCATCGGCCTGGCTAAGGTTGGTGCGCTGGCTGATCAGTTGGGCCAGGTAGGCGCGATCTTCCGCTGCCAGTTGGCCGTCGTTGCTCAACGTACGCGTCAGGATACGACCGACCACGGCGTGGGCTGCATCATCGCTGACCGCCGCTGGGCGATCATCGCGGAACAGGCTGTCGACGTAATAACCGAAGTCACCACTGTCGGCACCTTTTGCCGCGCTGCCAGCAGCTTGGGTGAGGCCGCTGGCGGCGCCCGATGCCACGCTGGCGCCAGCTTTCACGCCGCCGCTGACCACACTGCTGACCGAGCCGACCACCAGCATCGCCGTGATCAATGTGGCCACTGCCCACGCCAGGAAGCCATGGGCGGTGTCGCGAAAGTACACCTCGTCCCCGTGCATATTGGCCCACTTCACCCGCAAACGACCGGCGATGTAACCGCCCAGGCCCGAAGCAACGATCTGGGTGAACGCTAGCCAGACAATTGTGGAAATGCCAAGGCCCTTGGCGCTGATACCGCTGTCAGCCCAAGGCGACACCGCCGAAAAGCCCAGGCCGAAGCCCAGCAATACCAAGATCAATGACAGTGCAGCCGCCGCAGCGGCACCGGCGAAAATCGCCCCCCAGGAAACCCCGGAGAGCGTGCTTGACTCTTGCAGCGTGGTTGAGGATGTGATCATTGTTGTTTTGCTCCAGGCACGAAAAATGATGTTACAAGTTTCAAAACGGACAGTGCAGGCAGCGTGCCAGCGGCGATTAAAATTAAATTCCTTTAATTTCAATGATTTATTTAAATTGAACTTAGCCAGATCATGCAGGTTGCAATAAACGGCGATATTAGGCGGGCGTAATGCACTCCCCTGTGGGAGCTGGCTTGCCTGCGATAGCGGCATGACCGCCAACGAATATGCCAGCAGGTAAGCCGCCATCGCAGGCAAGCCAGCTCCCACAGGGCGATGTCGGTTTGAAGAAGATGAAGTTTTATTTAGGAAACATTCAGCAACTTCTTGGCAAAATGTCGTCACTTCTAGTGTGAACGCTCACCAGGTAATCCTATGACCCGCATTTTGACCATCGAGGATGACGCCGTAACGGCCCGCGAGATTGTCGCCGAGCTGAGTAGCCATGGACTGGACGTAGATTGGGTGGACAACGGCCGCGAGGGCCTGGTCCGTGCCGTGAGTGGGGATTACGACCTGATCACCCTCGACCGCATGCTGCCCGAGCTGGATGGCCTGGCCATCGTCACCACGTTGCGCACCATTGGGGTGTCTACGCCGATCCTGATGATCAGCGCCCTCTCCGATGTCGACGAGCGCGTGCGCGGCCTGCGTGCCGGCGGTGATGACTACCTGACCAAGCCGTTCGCCTCGGATGAAATGGCCGCCCGTGTCGAGGTGCTGCTGCGGCGTAAAAGCACCGTTCAGGAATTCGAAACCGCTCTGCGCGTGGCCGACCTGGAACTGAACCTGATCAGCCGCGAAGCCAGCCGGGCCGACCAGCCGCTGACGCTGCTGCCCACTGAATACAAACTGCTGGAATTCCTGATGCGCAACACCGGGCAGATCCTGTCGCGGATGATGATTTTCGAGGAAGTCTGGGGCTATCACTTCGACCCCGGCACCAACCTGATCGACGTGCACATCGGCCGTCTGCGCAAGAAAATCGACCCACCGGGCCTCACGCCGCTGATCCGCACGGTACGAGGCTCGGGCTATGTCATTGCTGAACCCCTCTAAAGGCTGGCGCTCTTCCAGCAGCCGCTTGCTGGCGCTGTACAGTTCGTTGTTCGTGGCGTGGAGTTGCATCCTCATGGGGGTGCTGTACTACGAGGTCTCAGGCTACCTCAGCGACTTGTCGCGCCATTCCCTGTTGCAGCGCCAGCATCTTTTCCAGCGTTTCGACGGCGAAGAACTGGTGGAAGCGCTGACCACCAGCATGACCTTCGACATGAAGGGTGTTGACGCCTATGGCCTGTTCGATGAGCAATTTCGCCCCTTGAGCGGGCCGATCCGCGCCGTACCACCCGACCTGCCGCTGGATGGCAAGATTTACGCCCTGACCAATTGCGTGCAATCCGATGACCCCAAACTGCCCAAGGACAGCTGCGACGCCGTGGCCACCCACACCGAAGACGGCCGCTGGCTGGTGTTGGTACGCGCCAACGGCTCGTTGTTCGGGGTAACGCGGATTATCTGGCACGCCCTGCTGTGGGCGCTGTCCTTGACCATCATTCCTGGCGCTGCCGGCTGGCACCTGCTGCGCCGCCGCCCGTTGCGGCGCATTCGCGGGATCCAGGCCAGCGCCGAGGCCATCGTCGCCGGCGACCTCACGCACCGGTTGCCGCTGTCCAACCGGCGCGACGAGCTGGACATGCTCGCCGCCATCGTCAATGCCATGCTCGACCGCATCGAAAAACTGATGAACGAGGTCAAGGGCGTGTGCGACAACATCGCCCACGACCTGCGCACCCCGCTCACTCGCTTGCGCGCCCAGCTTTACCGCATCAAGCAACAAGCCGAGGAAGACTCGGCCCACGCGGTAAAACTCGATGACGCCATCGCCGAAACCGACACGCTGATGGCGCGTTTTCGCGGGTTGCTGCGCATCTCGGAACTGGAAGACCATCAGCGTCGCTCAGGCTTCCTGGTGCTGGACCCGCTGCCGTTGCTGCGCGAACTGCATGATTTCTACCTGCCCCTGGCCGAAGAAGGCGAACTGGAGTTGGTGCTGCAGGCGCCTGACTCACTGCCGTGGATTACCGGTGACCGTGCGCTGTTGTTTGAAGCCCTGGCCAACCTGCTGAGTAACTCGATCAAGTTCACCCCGCCCAATGGCAAGGTGATCCTGCGAGCAGTCAACGACCTTGGGAGTACGCGCATCGAAGTGCTCGACTCCGGGCCAGGCATTCCAGCCGCCGAGCGCGCGTCGGTGTTCCAGCGTTTCTATCGGGTCGATGAGAGTGATCAGCAAGGCGGCTTTGGGCTGGGCCTGTCGATTGTGGCGGCGATCATCAACTTGCATGGCTTCAAGCTGGAGGTCGGCACCAGTGAGTTGGGCGGCGCCCGCCTGGTGCTGGAATGCCGCCAGCAACTGATGCCGGAATAGAACGTAGGAGCGAGCTTGCTCGCGAAAAACTCACAGACGCCGCGTTCATTCAGGAAGCACGCGTTATCGTTGGCGTTTTTCGCGAGCAAGCTCGCTCCTACATTCATATCAAGCCATCTGACGCTATAACACGCTGCCCATGGCCTTGATCAACACCGGGTCACGCGCATAAATATCCGGCGCGTACACCAACTCGCCCTGGCGATCCACTTCTACCGTCCAATACCCCAACAGCACCGGTACCGGCGTGGCCAGCCTGAATTCATGGGTTTCGCCGGTCGCCAGCAGCTCATCGGTGCGGGTGCGTTCGGCGGGCGTTACGAGCAGATCGCGCAATAACAACGGTTGCTCGACCCGCACGCATCCCGAACTGAACGCCCGTGGGCCCTTGGTGAACAAGGGCTGGCTGGGGGTGTCATGCAGGTACACCGAATACGGATTGGGAAAGCGCATCACAATCTTGCCCAGCGGATTACGCGGGCCGGCCTGCTGGCGCAGCAGGATATTGCCGGGGCGTGCCCAGTCGACTTGGTCGGGGGTCAATGGGTGACCTTCGGCGTCGAGCACCTGCAGGTTCTGCTGGCGCAGGTATTCAGGGTTGAGGCGGATGGCGGGCAGTTTGTCCTCGCGCATGATGGTCGGCGGGATGGTCCAGGTGGGGTTGAGGGTCAGCCGGGTGATGCGCGACTTGAGCAATGGCGTCTGGCGTTCGGCCCGGCCCACTTGCAGGCGGGTTTGCCACACCGGGATGCCGCTCTGATACACGCTCAGCTGCGCGGCGGCCACATTGACCACGACGCCTTCAGGCTCCAGGTCCTGGGCCAGCCAGCGGAAGCGCTCCAGGTTGATGCGCAGCTGTTCACGACGCACCGCCGGGCTGATATTGAGTTCGGCCACGGTGCCGGCGCCGACCACGCCGTCGGCCTGCAACGAGTGGCTGAGCTGAAACGCTTTCACCGCTTTGACCAGTTCGCCCTGGTATTGCTTGCCGTTGCCACTGGGCAACTGGGCCAGGTAGCCACCGCTGTGCAGGCGCCGCGCCAGTTCCGGCACGCGGGGGTCGTTCATCCCCGGGCGCAACAACGCGCCCTCGGCGACCGGGTCCCAATGGGGCAGCGGTTGCTGGCGCACGCCGGCGTAGGCATTGCGCAGGCTGCGATACAAATCAGCGCTGGGCCGCGCCTGATCGAAGGCTTGGGCCATGTCTTGCAGGCCGGTGGCGGCGAACGCCAGTACCTCGGCATTAGGATCGCCACTGGGCGGCTGTGAATGCCATAGAGGCTCAAAGCGCGATTGCTGTAGACGCCCGTAATGCAAATCCTGCAGGGCTTGCAGGTACTGCTGGCTGTTGGCGATATCGCTGCACAGCACGTTGGCCGTGGCATCCGCCGCAGGCAAGCTATAGTGGGTGGGGTCCAGGCCATCGTCGGCAAGCATCAGCAACTGGCTGTGCAAGGCTTGCCGGCGTTCGTCAGCCGACCATAGCGGGGCATCGCCCTGCTGCTGGTAAAAGGCTTGCAGGCGCACCAACGCGGCAGCATCGATACGCGGCGCAAGGTGCGGGCAGACACTGGTCAACTGCGCCAACGCCTGTTGCAGTGGCGCCAGCGCGACCGGTGCAGGGGTGGTGACGGGCAATGGCTCCAACGGCAGCGTTTCGGCTGTAGCGACCAATGGTGCAACGAGCAGGCAAATGCTCAAGTAACATGCGTGTTTTTTGAACAATTGACTTAGCTCCACTCCACAGCGGGGACTCGACTGTAGATGCTGACTTTTATACGCCTGCTCAGGCTAACCAGCCTGGGCTTGATCACTGGGTGCCTGGCTTTATTGAGCAATGTTGCGCTCGCCGCCAATGGCACCTCTCCTTCCCTGTATAGCAGCCTGGCGCGCTCGGCTCCAGAACTCAATCCCACCGTGCTGAAAAGCGCCCTGAGCGCCGTACAGTGCGCGGTCAATAACGGCGAGGAACGTTCCGATCGCCTAGCGGTTATTGACTACTCCCAGCCCTCGACCGCCCGTCGCCTGTGGATCTTCGACCTGCGCAAAAAGACCCTGGTATTACGCGACCTGGTGGCCCACGGCGCCAAGTCCGGGGAAAACTTCGCCACCCAGTTCTCCAACCTCGAGGGCAGCCACCAGTCGAGCCTGGGCTTGTTCCGCACCCAGGAAAGCTACCTGGGCGCCCATGGCTACTCGCTGCGCATGGACGGTCTGGAACCCGGTTTCAATGACCAGGCCCGCGACCGCGCCATCGTGATTCATGCCGCCGACTACGTCAGCCCCTTATGGAGCAAGCGCGAAGGCCGCATCGGCCGCAGCCAGGGTTGCCCGGCCGTGCGCCCGCAAGTTGCCCGTCAAGTGGTGGACAAGCTCAAGGACGGGCAGTTCATGTTTTCGTGGTACCCCGACCAGCGCTGGCTGAAGTCGTCGACCTACCTCAATTGCAAACCCCAACAGGTGGCGAGTAGTCGTACAATCCGTGGCGGATAGCCTGTCCCCATAGATAAAAGAGAGCGTCGCATGCTTCTACACACCTCCACCTGGATCGAAATCGGGCAGTTCCTGGAACGCAGCCGCACGGTGGTGATTCCCATCGGTTCCAACGAGCAACATGGCCCCACCGGCCTGCTGGGCACGGACTGGATGTGCCCGGAGATCATCGCCCACCACGCCCAGAAGCACGCCGATATCCTGGTCGGCCCGACCTTCAATATCGGCATGGCTCAACACCACCTGGGCTTTCCCGGCACCATCTCCCTGCGCCCTTCCACCTTTATCGCCGCAATTGGCGACTGGGTGCGCTCGTTGGCCGGGCATGGTTTCGAAAAGATCCTGTTCCTGAACGGCCACGGCGGCAACATCGCCACGATTGAAGCGGCGTTCTCCGAGCTGTACGCCGAAGCCAGCTTCGCCCGCCGCCCGGCCGGGTTCGCGCTGAAGCTCGTGAACTGGTGGGACCTGGAAGGCGTCACTGACCTGGCCCAGCGTCAATTCCCGGTCGGGCATGGCAGCCACGCCACGCCGTCGGAAATTGCTGTGACGCAGTGGGCGTATCCGGACGCGATCAAGTCTGCCGACTACTCACCACGAATTGCCAACACCGGCCCGATCCGCGAGGCCCTGGACTTCCGGGCGCGCTTCCCTGACGGCCGCATGGGCTCGGACCCGGCGTTGGCTACTGTGGAGAAAGGCGGTGAGTTGGTGGCATTGGCGGCGCAGGGATTGGTCAAGACTGTCGACAGCTTCAGCAACGAAGCCAAACCCTGATCCAAATGGGGCCAATACCCTGTAGGAGCGAGCTTGCTCGCGAAAAAATCATAGGCGCCGCGTTTATTCAGGGGGCGCGCGTTACCGTTGACGTCTTTCGCGAGCAAGCTCGCTCCTACAGGGTGTCAGAAGTTGCCCCCGCCCACCTTTGGATTTGCGTTGTGCCTGGGTTTATCTGCAATCCTGTGCGGCCTGCTCCAGCCGCGATGGCTTGATCGCCGAAGCCAGCGGCTTGCGCTCGTACAGGAAGACCTTGGTGCCGTCCTGGGACTTGTAGGCCTCCAGCACATCATCGGCGGCAATCTTGCTGGTCAGCAGCACCTTGGCGTGGCGCGAGTTCTGGGTGACGGTCGAGGTGATGCCGTGCTTTTCCAGCTTGGGCAACACGCATTGCACATAGCCGTCGGGGGTCTTGTTGGTTTGCAGGGTCAGTGATGGGGCATTTGGCGCCGTGATACAGCCGGTCAGCAATAACGAAGCACAAGCCAGGGCCGGGGCGAAGAAAGAGCGCATAAACATTCCTGAAAATAACCAAATAGGGTTCACAACCATTCGCGGGTCAACCTGCGCGAACCAGGGCCTTGAGCGACGCATCGAACTGCTTCAGGGCATCTTGCTGTACATCGCGTTGTTGCTCGATCAGTGCAGCAATCTCCGGCGCCGCCTTGTCGTGCACCCACACTGACGGCACGTGCTTGTCCACCGAGCCTTCGGCCTTGGCGATAAACTGCAGGTTCGCGTCGTAGAAGCGTGCGACAAAGCGTGCTTCGACCCGGTCATTACGCTGGGTCAGCAATTGGTTATGGGTATCGAGCACCACCACCACATCCGGGCGCGCCTGCACCAGGGCATCCAGGCTGCTATAAACCGTCACCGAGAAAAAAGTGCCCTGCAACGAGTGCATCAACCAGTCGATCGCCAGTTCCGGGTCGGAGCTGTTGACGAACGCCTCGCGAATCCGCCCATCCAGGGCATCCTTGGCGCCGTTCAGCGCCATGGCGTGGTAGCGTTCAAGGTAGCTGAGGTTGTCGCGGGTGTTTTCGCTGAACAACACCCCCACCGACTGGGCACGCTGCAGAGAGTCTACGCTACCCACCAGTGGCAGCAAATGGCCTGTACGCACGTCATCGGCCATCGCCGGGGTGGTCATGACCGCGGTGCCCAGCATCAGGGCCATCAAAGCCAACTGGATAATCGTCCTCATCGCGCATTTTCCTTGGGCTGCGTCTCGATGTGCAGATTCTGCGCGTTTGGCGAAAAAACAGAACTTGTGATCCTTGATGGTGACTATCATTTGAACCGATAGTGTCAGGCCGCCCATAAAATCTATAAGGACCCGCCATGAAGCCCTACCAGAAAATCTTCGATCGTATCCGCGAGGCAGTCCTGCCAGAGTTTCGCGAGCGAGTCGCCGACTACCTGGTCGAGTACGAAACCGTGCTGCTGGACTCACACGCCGACGCCGCAAAAGGCAGCGCCAGCGCCGAGCAACTGCGCGGCTACTTGCGTGGTTTGAACACCATGCGCGTGTTGGGCATGGCCGATTGGGAAGACCTCGACCGGCGCGTTGCCCAGCAGGCAGAGCTAGAGCGCGGGCCGTCGCAGCTCGACCCACTCGCGCACTGACGGCCGCTGCCACTGGCGTTGCGCGTAGGTCACCAGCTGCGCTGGCATGGCGTCACCGTTGAGGATCAGGCGATTGAGCATCACCGCCAGGTCCACATCGGCAATCGACCACTGGCCGCACAGGTACTCGCGGTTATCCGCCAGCAAGGCTTGCGCCGCGGTGATCAACTTGGTCGCGGCGGCTTGAGCCTCTGCTGACAACGGCGGCCTCTTCTGCCCGCAGAACACCACCAGCGTCGAGCGCTCCTGGCGAATCGGCAGCAGGTCGCTGCGCAACCACGCTTGAACCTGTCGCGCCCTCGCCCGCTGCTGCACATCCGCCGGGTACACGCGGGTCTCAGGGTAGGCCTGGTCCAGGTACTCGGTGATGGCCGAAGACTCCGACAGCGCAAAATCACCGTCTACCAGGGTCGGCACTCGCTGGGTCAGGGAGCGTTGGACGTAATCTGCCGCCTGGTTCTGCCCGGCATCGAGGTCCAGGGTGAGGGTCTCGAACGCCAGGCCTTTTTCGCGCAAGGCGACAAACACCGACATGGCATAGGGGCTGGTGAACAGCGAATCAACGTAGAGGTGCAGCGGGCCTTGGCTCATGGACAATCTCCTGGTGTGAGGCATCACGCTACGAGATCAGGGCCGATAAAGACAATGCAGGGTTTTTATGGGGGCATTCCTGGCAGGAATAGCGCGGCTAGTGGCAATATTATGGCTCACGCTGATTTTCAAGGAAGGAACAGCACATGAAACAAGCAGTTGTGGTTATCCACGGCATCGGCGAACAGCGCCCAATGGACACCTTGCGCGGCTTTGTCGAAGCGATGATCCCCACGGACACCCCCGATGGCACACCTCTGTACTGGAGCAAGCCGGATCGGCTGTCGCGCAACTTCGACCTGCGCGTACTGAAGGCCTCGGGCCGTACCTCGACGGATTTCTATGAGTACTACTGGGCCCACAAGATGCAGGGCACCAAGTTCGGCCATCTGCTGGGCTGGCTGTGGGACATCTTCAAGCGCCCGCGTCGCGACATTCCCGAGGCCATCGTGCCGATCTGGCGCAGCACGCGCTGGACGGTGCTGGTGTTATTGCTGCTGGTTGCCAGCGGTACATTGGCCACGGCCTGGGGCCAATTGCCCCCCAGCGACAACCCCTTCGCGCTGATCCCCCTGCTGCTCGCGGCCATGGGACTGGCGCTGCGCTATTCGGCGCTGGCCTACCTGGGAGACGCCGCACGCTACCTCAGCCCCAACCCGCAAAACGTGATGGTGCGCGAGCAGATCCGTGCTGATGGTGTCGACCTGCTGCGCGCTCTGCACAATCAGGGTGACTACGAGCGCATCATCGTCGTGGGCCACAGTTTGGGCAGCGTGATTGCCTATGACATCGTCGGCTACCTCTGGCATGAGTACCACGACAAACTGACCCAACTGACGCCCAGCAACCGTGAGCTGGCAGCCCGTTATGCCAACCGCGAACCGCTGCAACCGGTGGTCAAGGAGGCCCTGCCCGCAGCCGGCGCCTTGCTGGACGGCAGCCTAAGCAGCCTGTTGAATTTTCGTCAGCAACAGACCGAAGCTTTTGCCGAACAGCGCGGCCTGGGCAACCCCTGGCGCATCACCGACCTAGTCACGGTCGGCAGCCCGATGGCCCACGCCAGCCTGTTGCTGGGCCGCAGCGTCAGTGACTTCAAACAGCGCATGGAACGCCGCGAAGCCCCGGCCTGCCCGCCGACCGAAGACACCCAAGGCTACGGCCACAACGCTCGCCAACCGCTGATGCTCGGCCAAAAGCCCTTCACCCCGCACTACCTGCACCACGCCGCAGCCTTTGCCGTCACGCGCTGGACCAACCTGTACTTCCCTGCCCCCTTCGGCCTGTTCGGCGACATCGTCAGCGGCCCGGTCAAGCCCGTGATGGGCGGCGGCGTGCTGGACTTGCCGGTGACCGTGGGCAACGGCAAAGGCTGGCTGGCCAAGTCCTGGCTCAGCCATACTCACTATTGGAGCGAACGCGGCGGTGCCCAGGGTTACCTCGACGCACTGGGCCAGGATGAACAGGCGATCACCCAAGGCCCGCGTCCTTCAGCCACTGAAGCGTTGCGGTGGGCGATAGACCTCAAGGGCGTGCGGCGGTTTCGCCGTGTCGCCACCCAGCAGAGCCTGGCGCCAGAACACGCCTAACCGGCGAAGCCACCGGCCTTGAGGAAGGCGAGTTCTTCATCGGTGCTCGCCCTGCCCAACACCCCATTACGATGGGGAAACCGCCCGAACCGCTCGATGATGTCGGCATGCTCCTTGGCCCAGTGATAGGTGCTGGCATCCAACTGCTGGTTCAGGGCCAGGGAGCGTTGCTGGTCCTGCGGGTCTTCCGAATGTTCAAAAGGCAAATAGCAGAACGCGCGCAACTGAGGTTCAACCTGTTGATCCAATCCCGCGTCCACCATCTTTCGCGCATAAAACCGCGCCAGCGGGTCGGTGGCGAACATATGCGCCGTGCCGCGAAAGGCGTTGCGCGGGTACTGATCCAGCAGGATCAATAACGCCAGCGCGCCATCCGCCGTGGTCAACCAACCTTCGAGTTCACGCCGTGCAGCCTGCATATGAGTCGCGTTGAATCTATCGCGAAAGTCCCTATCGAACCCCTCGTCCTTGGCGAACCAACGCTTGGGCCCCGCCTGTTTCCAGAACGCGATTACAGCTTCGGCCGAGTGTGGGGTCATGCTTGTCATCAGCGCCTCGCTTAATGTTATAGAATAACGTCAATATTTTGCCTGCGTGTGATCCTTAACTTATGACTGACGCTATGACTTTACGCAAACGCCTGCTATCCATCGACGCCCTGCGCGGCCTGGTGATCCTGTTCATGTTGCTGGACCACGTGCGGGAAACCTTCCTGCTGCACCGCCAGGTCAGCGACCCCATGAGCATAGACAGCACCGAGCCTGCGTTGTTTTTCAGCCGCACCCTGGCTCACTTGTGTGCGCCGGTGTTTGTGCTGCTCACCGGATTGTCGGCTTGGCTGTACGGTCAGAAATATCAGGGTCGTCGCGACGTGTCGGCATTCTTGTTCAAGCGCGGGCTGTTCCTGGTGGTGCTGGAATTCACCCTGGTCAACTTCGCGTGGACCTTCCAACTGCCGCCCAGCGTGATCTACATGCAAGTGATCTGGGCCATCGGCATCAGCATGATCGCCCTCGCCGCGTTGGTCTGGCTACCGCGTGCCTGGCTGATCGGCTTGGCGCTGGTGATTATCGCCGGGCACAACCTGCTCGATGGGCTGCACTTCGCACCGGGTTCGATGTTGCATGTGCCGTGGGCCATCCTGCATGAACGCACCTGGATTGAAGTCTCTGAAAACCTGCGCCTGCGCACCACCTACCCGGTGCTGCCATGGATCGGTGTGATTGCCCTGGGTTACGGCCTCGGGCCATGGTTTGCCAATGCCACGCTGCCGGCTGTGCGTCAGCGTTATTTACTGGTCGCAGGGGTGGGCGCGTTGGTGGGCTTTGGGTTGTTGCGAGCGCTCAACGGCTATGGCGAGCAGCCTTGGCAGGCGTATGACAGCAGCGTGCTGACGCTGATGAGCTTTTTCAATATCACCAAGTACCCGCCTTCGCTGTTGTTCCTGGCGTTGACCCTGGGGATTGGCTTGCTGTTGCTGCTGGCGTTTGAACGCGCCGGGCATAAGCGCTGGATCGGCGTGCTGGCGGTGTTCGGCGCGGCGCCGATGTTCTTTTATCTGTTGCACCTCTATGTATTGAAAATCCTCTATGTAGCCTGCGTTGCGCTGTTTGGCCTCAACCATGGCACTTACTTTGGCTTCGACGATATCGGTGCGGTGTGGTTGGCAGCGCTGCTGTTGCCGATTGCCCTGTACTTGCCCGCGCGTTGGTTCGCCGGCCTGAAAGCACGGCGGCGGGATCTGGCGTGGCTCAAATACCTCTGACCTGATGCAGGGGGCGAATATTGCCCCCTCCCCTTGTAGGAGCGAGCTTGCTCGCGAAAAACTCACAGGCGCCACGTTCATTCAGAAGCTACGCGTAATCGTTGGCGTTTTTCGCGAGCAAGCTCGCTCCTACAGTTTGACTCAGCACGCAGTTGCCGAGCGGCGGTGACCATATGAATGAGCGCCGCCTCGGTCTCCGGCCAGCCCCGCGTCTTCAAGCCGCAATCGGGGTTCACCCATAAGCGCTCTGCCGGAATCCGCTTGGCGGCCTTGCGCAGCAAGTTGGCCATTTCCGAGGCATCCGGCACCCGTGGCGAGTGGATGTCGTAGACCCCCGGGCCGATCTCATTCGGGTAGGCGAAGGCTTCGAACGCGTCGAGCAGCTCCATGTCCGAGCGTGAGGTCTCGATGGTGATCACGTCGGCATCCATGGCGGCGATGGACTCGATCACATCGTTGAACTCGCTGTAGCACATGTGGGTGTGGATCTGGGTTTCATCGCCCACGCCACTCGCGCACAAACGAAACACCTCAGTCGCCCAGTCCAGGTAGTGCTGCCACTGCGCCTGGCGCAACGGCAAGCCCTCACGAAAAGCCGCTTCGTCGATCTGCACGATCTTGATGCCGGCCGCTTCCAGGTCCACCACTTCGTCACGAATCGCCAGGGCCAGTTGCCGGGCCTGCACTTCGCGGCTCAGGTCTTCCCGTGGGAACGACCACATCAACATGGTCACCGGGCCTGTGAGCATGCCCTTCATCACCTTGTCGGTGAGGCCTTGGGCATAGCGAATCCACTCCACGGTCATGGCGTTCGGGCGGCTCAGGTCACCGACAATCACTGCGGGTTTCACACAGCGCGAACCATAGCTCTGCACCCAGCCGAACCGGGTGAACGCGTAGCCATCCAGTTGTTCGGCGAAGTACTCGACCATGTCGTTACGCTCGGCTTCACCGTGCACCAACACATCCAGGCCGAGATTTTCCTGCACCTCGACAGCGTGCTTGATCTCACTGTGCATGGCTTCGACGTATTCGGCGTGGCTCAACTTGCCCGCCCTGTACGACTGACGCGCCAGGCGGATCGACGCGGTCTGTGGGAACGAGCCGATGGTGGTGGTCGGGAACAGCGGCAAGTTAAGGCCGGCCCGTTGCTTTTCGATGCGCTGGGCAAACGGCGACTGGCGCTGGCTGTCCCGTGCAGTGATGGCCGCTACACGAGCTTGAACGGCAGGCTTGTGAATGCGTGGCGATGCAGCACGAGCTGCCTGCACCGCGCGGCTCGCAGCCAGGGCGGTGAGTACGCCAGGGGCTTCGGGCTGATCGACGGCCTTGGCCAGTAGCGCCACTTCCGCGCACTTCTGCACGGCGAAGGCCAGCCAGCTTTTCAGTTCGGCACCCAACTGATCTTCCCGCTCCAGGTCCACCGGGCTGTGCAGCAGCGAGCAGGACGGCGCGACCCACAGGCGATCGCCCAACTTCTCATGGGCATGCTGCAAGGTGGCCAGGGCTTTTTCCAGGTCGCAACGCCACACGTTTCGGCCGTTGACCACGCCCAGGGACAGCACCTTGTACGCTGGCAGGCGGTCGAGAATGGTCGGGTACTGGTCCGGCGCACGCACCAGGTCGATATGCAGGCCATCCACCGGAAGGTTGGCAGCCAGGCCAAGGTTTTCTTCCAGGCCGCCGAAGTAAGTGGCCACCAATTTTTTCAGCGGGTCGCGCTGGATCAGGTTATAGGCGCGCTCGAAAGCGTTCTTCCAATCCTGAGGCAGATCGAGCGCCAGGATTGGCTCGTCGATCTGCACCCACTCAACGCCCAATTCGGCCAGGCGCTGGAAGATCTGGCCATACAGCGGCAGCAGTCGCTCGAGCAGGTCGAGCTTGTCGAAGTCAGCGCCCTTGGCCTTGCCCAGCCACAAATAGGTCAGCGGGCCGATCACCACGGGCTTGACGCTGTGCCCCAGGTCGAGGGCTTCCTGGACCTCTTCGAAGAGTTGGTCCCACGCCAGGTGGAATTGCTGATCGACGCTGAACTCCGGCACCAGGTAGTGATAGTTGGTGTCGAACCACTTGGTCATCTCCTGGGCATGGGCACCGCCGCAGCAGCTGTCACTGACGCCACGGGCCATGGCGAACAAGGTATGCAACGTGGCCTGGCCATCCGCCGGGCGGAACCGCTCAGGGACCACACCGAACATCAACGAATGGGTCAGCACCTGGTCGTACCAGGCGAAATCACCGACCGGCAACAGTTCGATACCGGCTTGCTGTTGCAGCGCCCAGTGGGTACTGCGCAAATCACGGCCAACGGCGCGCAGGCCGGCTTCGTCGAGCTCACCCTTCCAGAACGCTTCCTGCGCTTTTTTCAGTTCACGATCGCGTCCAATGCGCGGAAACCCGAGGGAATGAGCGACTGCCATGACTTACAACTCCGATGGTGTGATTGATGGCGGTCATTGTCGGCAGAGGGGTTTCTTGAGACAAACTCATTCTGTTCTAGATCATCACAAGATTTACTCATGTTCAGGTAAGCATGATATTCGCGGCGCTATTGTTGATGTGTGGGGTGCCAGGACGGCCGTCATCGCGGCCTCGCTTAGGCTCGAGCGCTCCCACAGGAGGCGGCATGATTCTTATGAACGGTCATACTTACGCC
Organism: Pseudomonas sp. PA-7-1E; assembly: GCF_021605325.1. Taxonomy (NCBI): domain Bacteria; kingdom Pseudomonadati; phylum Pseudomonadota; class Gammaproteobacteria; order Pseudomonadales; family Pseudomonadaceae; genus Pseudomonas; species Pseudomonas sp. PA-7-1E. The sequence goes on along the minus strand of NZ_WKFA01000016.1, from coordinate 83,708 downwards.
CTATGCTTAACGTGGCGCGCAAAATCCGCCGGCTAACCTTTCGATCTGTTCCAAGTGCGGGCACAATGCGTGTCCTTTTTTGGCAGGCACCGCCGCAGGCTCTCAAAAATGATCAAAACGCCGTACTACCTCATCGATAAACAGAAGCTTCTGGTCAACATGCAGAAGATTGCCTACGTGCGCGAACAGTCCGGCGCCAAGGCTCTGCTGGCGCTCAAGTGCTTTGCCACCTGGTCGGTATTCGACTTGATGCAGCAATACATGGACGGCACCACCTCGTCGTCGCTGTATGAGCTCAAGCTCGGTCGCCAGAAGTTCGAAGGCGAAGCGCACGCCTACAGCGTGGCCTGGGCCGACGATGAAATCGAAGAGATGCTGGAGAACTGCGACAAGATCATCTTCAACTCCATCAGCCAGCTGCAGCGTTTTGCCGAACGCAGCGAAGGCAAGACCCGCGGCCTGCGTGTGAACCCGCAGGTGAGCAGCTCTGACTACCTGCTGGCCGACCCGGCGCGCCCGTTCAGCCGCCTGGGCGAGTGGGACCCGGTGAAGATCGATGGCGTGATCGATCAGATCTCCGGTTTCATGTTCCACAACAACTGCGAGAACGGTGACTTCAGCCTGTTCGACAAGATGCTCGGCACCATCGAGGAACGCTTCGGTGAACTGCTGCACAAGGTCAAGTGGGTCAGCCTCGGCGGCGGCATCCATTTCACCGGTGAAGGCTATGCACTGGATGCATTCTGCGCACGGCTCAAAGCGTTCTCCGAGAAGTACGGCGTGCAGGTCTACCTGGAACCCGGCGAAGCGGCGATCACCAACAGCGCCTCCCTGGAAGTCACCGTGCTCGACACTCTCTACAACGGCAAGAACCTCGCCGTGGTCGACAGCTCCATCGAAGCCCACCTGCTGGACCTGCTGATCTACCGCCTCAACGCCAAACTGGCGCCGAGCGAGGGTGAACACACCTACATGGTGTGCGGCAAATCCTGCCTGGCCGGGGACATCTTCGGCGAGTATCAATTTGATCGTCCGCTGGCCATCGGCGATCGGCTGTCGTTCATCGACACCGCAGGCTACACCATGGTCAAGAAAAACTGGTTCAACGGCCTGAAAATGCCGTCCATCGTAGTGAAACAACTCGACGGTACAGTCGAGGTGGTTCGTGAATTTGGTTACGACGACTACCTGTCCAGCCTGTCCTGAGCTGGCGGATAAAGGAGAGATAAAGCAATTGAAAAAGAACGTTCTTATCATTGGTGCAGGAGGTGTCGCCAAGGTGGTGGCCCACAAGTGCGCGCAGCACAACGACGAACTCGGTCGTATTGCTATCGCGTCGCGCAACATCTCCAAATGCCAGGCCATCATCGACAGCGTCAAGGCCAAGGGTAGCCTCAAGGTTCCCGCCGATATCCAAGCCTTCGCGCTGAACGCCCTGGACGTGGAAGCGACCAAGGCCTTGATCCGCGAGACTGATTCGCAGATCGTCATCAACGTCGGCTCCGCCTTCCTCAACATGTCGGTACTGCGTGCCTGCATCGACACGGGCGTGGCTTACCTCGACACCGCCATCCACGAAGAGCCGGGCAAGGTCTGCGAGACCCCGCCGTGGTACGGCAACTACGAGTGGAACCACCTGCAAGAGTGCAAACAGAAGAACATCACCGCCATCCTTGGCGTGGGCTTCGACCCAGGTGTCGTCAACGCGTATGCCGCGCTGGCGCAGCAACAGCATTTCGACCGCATTGATTCGATCGACATTCTCGACGTCAATGCCGGCTCCCATGGCAAATACTTCGCCACCAATTTCGATCCGGAAATCAACTTCCGCGAATTCACCGGGCAGGTGTGGAGCTGGCAGAACAGCCAGTGGACCAGCAACACCATGTTCGAAGTCAAACGCACCGACGACCTGCCGGTAGTCGGTTCGCAGAACCTCTACCTCACCGGCCACGATGAAGTGCACTCGCTGTCGAAAAACCTCGACGTGCCCAACGTGCGTTTCTGGATGAGCTTCGGCGAACACTACATCAACGTGTTCACCGTGCTGAAAAACCTCGGCCTGCTTTCCGAACAGCCGGTCAAGACCGCCGAAGGCCTGGAAGTGGTGCCGTTGAAAGTGGTCAAGGCCGTGCTGCCCGACCCGTCCTCGCTCGCCCCGGGCTACACCGGCAAGACCTGCATCGGTGACCTGGTCAAAGGCACCAAGGATGGCCAACCGCGTGAGATGTTCATCTACAACGTGGCTGATCACGAAGAGGCCTATGCCGAGACCGACAGCCAGGGCATCTCCTACACCGCAGGCGTACCACCGGTAGCCGCTGCGCTGCTGGTGGCGCGTGGCGAGTGGGATGTGAAGCACATGGCCAACGTCGAGGAACTACCGGCCGAGCCGTTCCTCAAGGCGCTGGATGTGATGGGCTTGCCGACTCGGATCAAAGACGAGAACGGTGATCGGGCCTGGGATGCGACGGCCTGATAGGCCATAGCTGACCGAGCAAAAGAATGCGCCCCAAGGGGCGCATTTTTTGTTTGGGCTCACCCACAGCTCAAAGAACAATACAGATTCAAAATGTGGGAGCGGGCTTGCCTGCGAAGGCGGTTTGTCAGTCAATGATTTTTCCACTGAACCACCGCCATCGCAGGCAAGCCAGCTCCCACAATGAGTCGCCGGTGTATCCGGGGCTTCGGCTCACTCCAGGTTCCGCGCCGAATTATTCCGCGCCCTTGAGCACTGCCACAGCACGGGGGCTCATATTGGCGCAGGCGTGGCCTGGTATAGCTTGTTGGATAGGTTGAAGGTCCGTTAGATCGCCAATCGCTCTTGCAACTGTCAATTCCAACAGGTTACCGCCTAGGGGAATGCCGTTAGTCTGAGCGAGCCCGTCATAGATTGGCTCACCCATTCACCATGTGCGAAAGGAATCGTCCATGAAACGGCAAACCTCTTCAAACACCCTCACGGCACGCTTGGCTGGCCTGGTCTATAGCACCTGCTGCTACCTGGTGTTCTTATTCACCCTGCTGTACATGATGGGCTTCGTGGGGGCTGTGGTCGTACCCAAACACATCGAGTCCGGCGCACGCATCGACTGGGCGCTGGCACTCATGATCAATGCGTCACTGATCATTGTGTTTGGCGTCCGGCACAGCACCATGGCGCGTAAACGCTTCAAGCGCTGGCTGGCAGTCTTCGCCCTGGCAGCGGTGGAGCGTTCCACCTATGTGTTGCTCTCCAGCCTGATGCTCGCGCTGCTGTTCTGGCAGTGGCGGCCTATTACGCACACCGTTTGGGAAGTTGACGCCGCCTGGGCCAAGGCATTGCTGAGCGGCCTGTTCTGGCTGGGCTGGGGCATTGTGGTGCTGGCAACCTGTTTGATCAGTCACTTCGAGTTGTTCGGGCTGAAGCAGGCCATTGATCGTTGGCGCAACGCCCCACCCTCAGGCCTGACATTCAGGACGCCGCTGCTCTACAAAGTCGTGCGTCATCCGCTGTACCTGGGCTTCCTGATCGCCTTTTGGGCAACGCCGCATATGACCGTAGGGCATCTGCTGTTTGCCCTGGGGATGTCGGTGTATCTCTTCATCGGCGCCCGTTTCGAAGAACGGGATTTGGTGGCGCTGTTTGGTGAGCGGTATCGGCGCTATCAGCGTGAGGTGGGCATGATCGTGCCACGCCTCAACAGGCCCCGTCGTTAGCGCTCGAGTGTGTCGCACGCTCTGCGTGGGAATGCACTCAAATCCAGGGCATATATTTCATCGGTAGCTGCTGCGCTGCTGGTTGCGTGTAACGAGTGGAACACGAAGTACATGTCCAACGTCAAGGAGCTGCTGGCCGAGCCACTCCTCCCAACGCTGGATGTGACGGGCTTGCTGACTCGAAGTAGAAACAGAAATGGCGATCGGGCTTAGGATGCAATCGCCTACAAGCGATAGCTGACAGAGCAAAAAATGCATCTGAAGGGGCACACTTTTAGTTTGGGCGAGCATCGACCTCGAAATCAACGAAGGTAAAAAAAAGCGATTTGATAATCCGAGATACTATTTTGGTATCATCGGATATTCGCCATCAACCCACCACATAAACAAGGATGTTGATAAATGACTCCTCGCCCATTCAAGCCCCTGGCGCTTGCTGCTCTTTTTATAGGTTTAGCAGGCTGTAAAATGGCGCCACCTCTTAATGGCTATACGCAGTATTACCAGTCGGCAAATGGATTCACGCCAGAAATCATCGCGGCAGAGCGCTCAGGGCCGCCCCCCACTGTGCCGATAATCGACCATGCCACACTAAGCACCTACGAAAACGTCGCAAGAACTTGGTTCCGTCGTGGATACGCAGCTGTTGGTAAATCCGAATTCAATTCGTCCATGCCGATTCCTGAACAACAAGCTATTGATCAGGCAAAGGCCATTAAGGCTGATCTAGTAATCATTATCGAACCGCAATACCAAGGCACCACGACTACCACGACGAAAGTATCCAGACCTACATCCAGCACTTCTGTTACGTCAGTCACGGCAGGCAAACTGAACGGTTCGGCAACCACCTCGACATACGGTACTACAACGGATTACGTGCCGATTACCCAGAAGCAAGTAGCCTATGGCGCACTCTACTTTGTCAAAGCACATATCATCCTTGGCGCAGCCACTATTGAACTGGATGAAGCAGAACGTCAGTCTCGTCAGACGAACTATGGCGTGAAAATCACGATGGTTTCCGATGACTCACCCGCTTTCAAAGCCGACTTACTGATCGGAGATACTATAGAGAAGCTTGATGGCCAGCGCATCAGCAGTGCGGCTCATCTATCGAGCTTGATTAATGCGAAGAAAGGTCAAGTCATCAATTTGTCCCTAACCCGCAAAGGTAAGGCTTTCGAGAAATCAATCCAACTCAACAATTGACGCTTGATCACCAGTCAGATAGCGCCTACCCATCGGCCTAGGCAGTGATCACTTCCAAGCTCTGCATTGGCACCAGAAAGTGCGCCCCGCAAGGCGTGGCGCTATGGTGAACGCTATCGGTAGAACGACTGTGCCGCGGCTGAACAAGCCCATAGCCAACCTTAGCTTGTTCGTTAAGATCATCAACGATAACGCAGATAACCTGGATGACCGCAGGGCCTGGGCTTTTTTCGCGAGCAAGCTCGCTCCTACAGTTCAACGAACAATAGAGATCAAATGTGGGAGCTCGCTTGCCTGCGATGGCGCTATGTCAGCCAGCATATGCGGCGCTGAAAAACCGCTATCGCAGGCAAGCCAGCTCCCACAGAGGATTTGCGGCGTTAGGATATTTCCCACAGCTGTTTCAGGTTGTCGCTCGGAACTTCACTGACTAACCTCTGGGCCGTCGCTGCCAATTCAGCGGCCGGATTTGACCGTCCGACTCCCAACTGCATCTGTGCCACATCGAATCAGGCGTTTTCTTTACGCCTGCTGTATCGTGTCGCGGCAGCTGTACGCGGGATACCTCCGGGTATGCCGGGCTCCTTGGGACCGGTCGGTCAACCCGCGTATAGCTGCCACCCTAATTCGTTTGACCGCGAACCGTGGCAGCTCCATATCCCTTGGAGTTTCACCATGATCAAAGACAGCCCCAACCCACCAGAACAACTCTTCAACGTGCGCCCCGGCCTAGGCACCGAAACCCTGCTGATCAACGCCTCCCAGGATCTAGCCTCCATCAATGACATCGCTACTCATCTTGCCTTTGAAATCGACGGTACCCAACGCAACGTAGCGCTGGGCATCTGCCGCATGCTCGAAGGTGTGCAGTTGCTCGTGGACAAGGCTCGGGATGACACCCACCCAGCCACTTGACCTGATGCTCGCGCCGCGCCCTTAACCACTGTAGGAGCGAGCTTGCTCGCGAAGATCGTCAACGATGACGCGGGCAACCTGGATGACCGCAGGGCCTGGGCGTTTTTCGCGAGCAAGCTCGCTCCTACAGTGATCGATGGCACTGAAAAACCGCTATCGCAGGCAAGCCAGCTCCCACAGGGGGACCGAGTTCAAAACACCGACCACCCAATCCGCTCACTCAACAATTCCAACGCCTTCATCCCCGCCAGCGAATTGCCCGCTGCGTTCAGCTCCGGCGACCACACGCACACCGTGAACTGCCCCGGCACCACCGCGACGATCCCTCCGCCGACCCCGCTCTTGCCCGGCAGGCCCACGCGGTATGCAAAATTGCCCGCCTCGTCATACAGCCCGCTGGTGGCCATGATCGAGTTCACTTGCTTGGTCTGGCGCGCCGTCAGCACCTGCTCGCCACTGTGGGCACTCACGCCTTCATTGGCCAGGAAGCTGAACGCTCGGGCCAGGTCCAGGCAGCTCATCTGCAACGCGCAATAGTTGAAGTAGCTGTGCAGCACCGCGTCCACATCGTTATGAAAGTTGCCGAACGACTTCATCAGGTAGGCCATGGCCGCATTGCGCGCACCATGCTGGGCTTCAGATTCGGCCACGACGCTGTTGACCAGGATCTGCGGGTTGCCCGACAGGCGCCGTACAAAGTCGCGCATCGACAGAATCGGCACGGCGAAGCGTGACTGGTTGATGTCGCAGATCACCAGCGCGCCAGCGTTGATAAAGGGGTTGCGCGGGCGGCCACGCTCGAATTCCAGCTGCACCATGGAGTTGAACGGCTGCCCCGAGGGCTCGTGGCCCAAGCGCTCCCAGATGGATTCGCCGCCATGGTCGATGGCCTGCACCAGGCTGAAGACCTTGGAAATGCTTTGCACCGAAAACAGCGTGTCTGCATCTCCAGCGCAGTAGGCCGTGCCGTCGTTGCCGTATACCGCGATGCCGAGTTGGTTGGCGGGCACGTCGGCCAGCGCGGGAATGTAATCGGCGACTTTGCCGAGGCCGATCAAGGGGCGCACTTCGGCGAGGATCGACTCCAGCAGCGCCTGCATAGCTTGTCCTGTCATCTTTGTTCGAATCAGTGGTAAACGAGGCGCGGAGGATACGTCAATGGGCGCGCAACACCCACACAATCTCTACCACCCGCTCGGCAATCACCACGTAGATCAGGATCAACAACAGTTGCAACGCCAAGTGATAACGCAACTTGGCCAGGCGGCGGATGCCGTCGCTGACGTTCAACAACATCAGCACCGTGGACAGCACAATCAAGCCCCAGCCCGCGACGCTGGAGGCGAAGATACCGATCAGCAACTCGTGCGGTCCCACCAGCGCGTTGGTCCCCGCCGCAAACAACAACGCGCAGACCAACAGGTTTTTAACATTGTCGAAAATCTGCGTGCTCAGGTCGTTTTCCAGCAACGCCAGGTACCGCGTCCATAAAGTGCGCATGCTTGAGTACCGAGTGGGAAGGCTCGTCAATCAAGGTAGTTCAATTGTGGACGCTGTCGAGCTTTGGCCAGGCTCAGAAATACGCCACATCCGACACTTCTGCATCCAGCACATCCTGGGCCAACGCCCAGGCGCGATCCTTGGACTCCACCACCAGCAGCGGGTAACCCCAGGCCTTGCCGAACGTCACGGCAAAGGGCTTGAGGGCCAGGCGCTTGGCAGCGCTGGGCTCCACCTGGATCATGCCTTTGACGTAAGCGCGCAAGGCAGCCTTGTTTTTCTTCATCCAGATAGAAGCGCGCTTGCGCTCTTCGTGGGCGTGTTCGTGATTGTTCTCATCCACGGCTTTTTCGTGCAGCAGCAAGAAGGGCTGCTCACGCGCCAGCAGACGTTCGAATGTCAGGAAGGCGTCTTCCGGCGCTCCCTCGCTAGGCGCGTCGAAAAAGATTTTCACCACCGGGAAAGTTGAACTGTCGAGTCGCATGGCAAAGCTCCTTTGATGAGATTGGTTCTCATCATAGGGCGCATGACGCTGGACAGCATTGCACAGAATAGCCAGAATATTTCGCAATCCAGCCACGGCAGTTATCAGCATGGTTCATCACCGCCTCGACCAATACGACCCCTGCCGGGTCCGGGACGCCGCCGCGATCCCTCGCTCGATTGTTGCAGTGGGCGCCTCGAGTACGTCCGAACGCTGGGAACATATCCCTCACCACCATCAACACGGGCAATTGATCTACACCTTGCGCGGCGTGGTGCATTGTGTGATCGAGGCGGGTATCTGGATCGTGCCGCCGCAATGCGCATTGTGGATTCCCGGCGGTGTGACCCACGCGGCCCGTGGCGCTGGCGAAGCAGATGTATATTGCCTGTTGATCAGCCCGGACGCCGCCAGCGCCCTGCCCCGGCAATGTTGCACGCTGTCGGTGTCGCCATTGCTGCACGAATTGATCGGCAAGGCGGTCAGCTTCCCGCAGCTCTACGACGAAGACGGCGCCCCGGGCCGGCTGGTGGCGACGTTACTCGACGAGTTGGCCTTGGCCCCCCTCGAGGCCCTGCATTTGCCCATGCCCCAGGACCCTCGCTTGCATCGGCTGGCCACCAGCTTATTGGCCAACCCCGGCGACAAATCGACCCTGGGCGAATGGGCCGTGCGCATCGGCATGAGCGAACGCAGCATGACCCGCCTGCTGCTGGAAGAGATCGGCCTGAGCTTCGGTCGCTGGCGCCGGCAGTTGCATGTAATCCTTTCACTGCAGCGCCTGGCTAACGGCGAGAGTGTGCAGAGCGTGGCGCTGGACCTGGGTTATGAAAATGCCAGCGGGTTTATCACCATGTTCCGCAAGGCCATGGGCCAACCGCCGGCGCGTTACCTGGCAGACCGAGCCAGTACCGTCGGGCCGCACAGCAACGTGTCAACTATCGCCTTGACGTGAGGTTTTGATGATCGTTCCCACGCTCTGCGTGGGAATGCCTCGTGTGCCGCTCCGCGTCACGCTTAGGGACGCAGAGCATCCTGGGCTGTGTTCCCACGCAGAGCGTGGGAACAATCCACCCGACTCAGTTCTTGTAGTCGGTATCGGTACGCTCAAGCTGGCGCACCAGCGCATTCCAATGCCGCGCCACGCCCGGGCCTTCGCCATTGCTGAACACCTTGGCCTGCTGCTCGACCTTGGCCACCACGTCAGCCGGTGGGAAGATCAACTCGGCATTCCCCGCTGCCTGTGCCGCAATCTGGATGTTGCAGGCCCGCTCCAGGCTTTGTAGTTGCTGGAAGGCATGCTCGACGCTGACGCCGCCCGTCAACAAGCCGTGGTTACGCAGGATCATCACACTCTTGTCGCCCAAATCCGCCACCAGCCGTTCACGCTCGTCCAGGTCCAGCGCCACGCCTTCGTAACCGTGGTAAGCCACACGCCCCGAGAATGCTATAGCGTGCTGGGAGATCGGCAACAACCCTTGCTTCTGCGCCGACACCGCAATACCGTCGCGGGTGTGGGTGTGCAGCACCGCTTGCAAATCATGGCGTGCGCCGTGGATGGCGCTGTGGATCACATAGCCGGCGTAGTTGATCCCCAGGCCCGTAGGGTCATCGACAAGGGTGCCGTCCAGATCGACCTTGACCAGGTTGGAGGCGCTGATTTCGTCGAACAACAGCCCGAAAGCATTGATCAGGAAATGCGCCTCGGCCCCTGGCACCCGCGCCGAGAAATGCGTGTAGATATGATCGGTCCACTTGTACAACGCCGCCAGTCGGTAGGCCGCGGCCAACTTGACCCGCACCTCCCACTCTTGCGGTGTGACCCGCTGGCGCACATTGCTCAAGACACTGGAAATCGGCGTGACGCTACTCATGGCAAATCTTCCTGGATGACCTAAGGGACTTCCAGGCAAGACTAGGGGATGGTCATAAATAATAAAAAGCACATTTTAATCTAAGCTAATTATTATATTTTTTTATAAAAAGTAGCAGTGGCAGCTTTCAGGCCGCCACAGGATCTCGTTCCTTTTCCACCGATCAACTCAGAAGGTTCAACGCCCGTTGTTGAGTTTCTCGTTGATTGCATCCGTTTGCCGTTCAATGTCCTTGATCGAGGTCGGCGTCACGACTTTGTCGATGGTTTCAGTCTTGGGGTTCGCAGGTTCAAGCGTCTGCCCTTTGGTGGTCTCGGCATTACCTTTTTGCGCGTCTTCAGAGCTGACGGGGTCGGGGGTTTTATCGGCGGTTTTACGATCAGTCACAGTGCAATCCTCCTGGCAGTGGCAGGCCCCTGAGATGGCGGCCCTATGCAGCAGAACCCTGCGAATCCGGATTGGTTCAAGTCAATTGCCTCGCCTCACCACTGGGCAAAAAAGCGCAAAAAAATTTAAACCTTTTACCCGCCTCTCGATTCAACAGTCAGGTAACGGCATCCCGCCATTTCCAAGGAGAGACACCATGAAAACTCGACTGATGAAACCGATGGGCCTTACCTTCATGCTGATTGCAGGCTCGATTTCCACCGCGATGGCGGCGACCTCCAACGACTTTGTCGACAACGCCGCCGAGGGCGGTATCACCGAGGTGGAAGCGGGCAAGCTGGCCCTGGAAAAAAGCAGCTCGGCGGACGTAAAGACCTTCGCCCAGCATATGGTCACAGACCATACGAAGGCCAATCAGGAACTGATGGCCCTGGCGAAAAAACTCGATATCGAAGTACCCGATGACGCTGCGCTCACCGACCAGGCGAAGAAAGCCATTCTGGAAATGCGCGATGAATCCTTCGACAAGGCCTATGCCAACAACCAGGTAGCGGCCCATGAAAAAACCGTCGAACTGTTCAAGAAAGAAGCGGCCTCCTCGGACAATCCCGAGCTGAAAGCCTTCGCCACCAAGACCCTGCCCACCCTTGAAGCCCACCTGAAAATGGCCAAGGAACTGCAAACCAAATACGCCCATTAATCCATCCATGACCCAAGGAGACACTCGACCATGAGCTCGCAACTCAACGGCAAGCACATCCTCGTCATCACCTCCAACACCGGCATCGAGCGCGACGAGTTGCTCAAGCCTCTGGAGACGCTGCGTGGCTACGGCGCGACCGTGACGCACGCCTCCAGCAAAGGGGGCACAACCCAGACATTTGTCGGCGACACGGAAAAAGACCAGACCGTGGAATCCGACGTGCAACTGTCGGATGTTGTCAGCGCCGACTTCGATGCGCTGGTCATCCCGGGCGGTACAGTGAATGCCGATACACTGCGCCAGGATGCCGCCGCGCTGCGCTTGATCAATGAGTTCGTGCAGGCCGGCAAGACCATCGCGGCGATCTGCCACGGGCCATGGACCCTGATCGACGCTGGCGTGGTCAAGGGCAAAACCCTGACCGCCTATAAAAGCGTGCGCATCGACCTTGAAAACGCCGGCGCTGCCGGCGTGGTGGATGCCGAGGTTAAAGAGTGCCAGGCCAATGGCTGGACCTTGATCACCTCGCGCACGCCGGACGATCTACCGGCGTTCAATGAGGCGATTGCCAAGGCCGTCGGCGGCTGATCGGTTGACCGCAATGAAAACAGGCGCCCCATGGGCTAATGCCAGTCAGTTAAGAGCTCGAGCAGACAACCAGTGACTTGTGGCGAGGGAGCTTGCTCCCGCTGGACTGCGTAGCAGTCCCATTTTTGGGGCCGCTTCGCGCCCCAGCGGGAGCAAGCTCCCTCGCCACAGTTACCGATTCTGTCTTAACTGACTGGCATTAGCCCCATGGGCGCCTGTTTTTTTATCACTTACCGTTTCAGCTTTTACGCTGCTGCGCCATTTCACGCTTGGGTCCGAACATCGCCCACGCAATCAACCCCAGCAGCGGCACGAACACCAGCACCACGACCCACAACCCCTTGGTCTCCCATCCGCCAGTGCTGCGCAAAACGATATTGATCGCCCAGAGTTCCAAGAGCAGCAGAACCACCGCCAATACGATCCAGATATATTCAATTTGCATGATTCACCTCCTGAAGTCTAAGCGTTAGGTCAAGCAGATGCCCCAAGGGTTCCATTAGAATTTTCCTGGCCACACTTTCTGGCCGCCCGTTGCGCTGGAGCGTCAGCAACCGGTTGTGCGTTGTGCAATCTCAACGCGGCCCGACCATGCAAGCTGCACGACCTCCAAGCACACAAAAAAATACAACCAACTGATTTATAAGATAATTTTTAACCATAAAAGTTGGTACGCCTGATGCAACCTTCCTCACCACGAGGCGTGCACTTCGACACGCCCGCATACCCCCCCGTGAGGTTACCTATGAATGCCATCGACCTGCTAAAAGCCGACCATGAACGCGTCAAGACCCTGCTGACCCAGTTAAGCGAATCCACTGAACGCGGGGTAAAAAAGCGTACCGAGTTGTTGGCCAAACTCGAAATGGAGATCACCCTGCATACCCAACTCGAAGAAGAGATCCTCTACCCCGCGTTCAGGAAAGCTGGTGGCAAGGAACAGGACATCATGTACCACGAAGCCAAGGAAGAGCACCGTACCGTCGACTCGCTGGTACTGCCGGACTTGAAGAAAACCGACCCCTCGTCCACCGAGTTTTCCGGTCGCGTCAAAGTGGTCAAGGAGTTGCTTGAGCACCATATCGAAGAAGAAGAAACCGAGATGTTCCCTCAGGCCAAGAAACTACTGGGTAAAGCGCTGCTCGAAGAGCTGGGGGCCGAAATGGAAGCGATGAAGGCCGCGCACAAAAAAGCCATGGCGAAAAAACCGCTGGCGGCGTAACGGCTACCTCCTCGCAGCAAAGTTCGCGCGACAGTGACCCACAGGCCCTGTCGCGCTATCGATTTGCACCGATGATTTCTCCTCGCTCACTCAGCGATCCGGCTGACCGAGCCGGCCTGGCGCCCCATGCTAGCGTGCCATTGCCCTTGGCAGTGGCCGGGGGCTTTCAGGAGATTCATCACAATGGACACGCACTCCCCCACCTATACCCACCTGTTCAAAGAGGACTGGCACCTGCTGTGTTCGGCCTCTTCCATGTCGGCAATCGACTCCCCGATCGCCTACCTGAAGGCGTTATACCTGTTTGCCCAAGCGCTGGAAAAAAGCGGTAAAGGCAAACAGCCCAAGATCACCCTCGACCGGCGACGACCCGAACTCAAGACACTGCCCCTGGACGAACGCGGCCTCAGCGCTGTGATTCCTCAACTCTCGATGATCAACGAAACCCTGTCCCGCCAGATCGACGCTCATCTCAAGCAAACCCGCCGTGAATACCGCGGCCGCTCCCTTGATGAGGTGCTCGGCAGGCAACGCTTCCCCTTCGTGCTGCCGTTCGAACGCGCGCATCGCCAGTGCTGGCTCGGTTTGTCCGGCGGCAAGCCACAATTGGGCGAACTCAGTTACCGCATCAGCCTCAAGCTGCCCACCAGCCAGCGCGCGCAAAACACTTACGGCGTGGTCAGGCACGAGGCCTATGAAGCGCAACGTTTGCTGTCAGGGCTGAGCCCTGCCCAGCAGGTGTTATTGACCGAGCCTTTGTTAATAAGAACGGGAGACGTACAGGCAGAAGATTTTTTTACCCAGCACTATGGTACCCAGGAGCAGCCCCTTGAGGAGTTGTCCCACTGGTTGCAGAAAACCGGACTCACCGCCGATCAGACCGAAGCGCTACTGGCCTGCGGCAAGTATGTGCCGATGCTGTCGAGCAATGTTCTGGCAAGCGCCCTGCCAACGCCGCCGGCCAAGCTGCGCCTGCACAACGGCGCCGCGTACGTGAACGGGCCGATCACCGAGGCCGGCGCGACCCAGTCGCCCCTGTCGATCAATGCGCAGGACAAGGATGGTGCGCGCCTGCTCAATACCTCATGGGAACGTTATCAGCGCCTGCACCGAATGATCCGCCTGCAACGCTGGACGCAATTGCCCTTCGACGCACTCGACGCCCTGTCGACGAGCGTGGTGCGGCGTGAACACGAGGGCGACCCGGCGCAGCCCGCCAACGACAATACCCTGCGCGCACTGGGCGTCTATCGCTATCTGGAGCGCCGCTACAGCCTGTCATTGCAAGCCTTTGCCGCCGTGCTGGATGAGATACCGGTGTGGGCACCCGGCACTCGTCTGTCGCTGTACGACCAGCTGTTCAATCCCGGCCCGTTGCCAGGCCAGGCATTGACGCTGGACAGGCCGACCCTGGCCTTGAGGGAGGAAATCCCGACAACCCTGCGCCACCAGCTCTGCACCGGCCTGCACCTGAGCGACACCCCGGCCTCGTTGCACTGGCTGATCAAGCAGGCCCGCCTGCATCTACCCGCTTCTTGCCCGACGCTTACGTTTTATAGCGCGCTGTATCGCCAAACCCGGATCGCGCGGTTGTTCGGGCTGTCAGTGCTCGACAGCTACCATGTGGCGGCGCTGCTGGGCGGTAAGGATTACACCGCACAACTGGTCAACCCGAGCCTGCGTCGCTCCGGCGTCAATGCCCCTGCCGACCTGCTCGATGTGCTGATGCAAATGGACTGGCTGGTCCGCTGGCTCAACGACACGGGTCAAACGGTTGATCAGCTTCGCCGCCAATTGCTATTGGATGCCCAATCTCCACCGCCCCACGTGCAGACGTACATCACCCAACTCGATGAGGTGGTCGAACTGACCCGGCATGGCCTGTTGGCGCAAGAAGACCTCGCTGACCTGTCATTGCCCCAGCCCGAGCCTGATACCAAAGCGGCGCCCATTGCCTGGCATGCCCTCATCGTACAAGGGCTGCTGCACAGCCAACCGCTGCTCAAGCCCGCGCCGCCCAAAGAACTGCCCAATGCGCTGGTGCAGCTTATCGAAGCCCAGACCCTGAGCCTCGACCCAGAAGGCAACACGGCTCTGCACAGCGATGCCAAACAGGCAGTGACCAAGAAGCTGGGCGCGTTCTACCAACAAATGCAGCCGCTGAAAGCAAAAATCGACACGCTGCTCAACGCTCCCTCACACCTTGCCGGTGACCCCGCCGCGTACCTGCAATGGCGCAAACTCGTGGTTCGACAAATTGCCCGAACCGCCACTGCCGAGTCCACCACGGATCTGCACAAAAATGTACTGCTGAGCCTGCCGGATGCCGAAGTGTCCTTGGGGCTGGCAGTGAGCCGTGAGGCCTTGCAGGCCTTCGTGCTCCATCCGCACTGGCTGAGCCCGGACCACACCGCGGCCTCGCTGCTCAAGCTGACGCTGAGCACGCTGTACCTGCTGCAACGCTTTGCCCATTGCCTCAGCACCTACGGGCTGGCCCAGGACAGCGTGCTCGCCTATTTGCAGTGCGCCAATTCATCCTCCGTCGAAGGCTCCGCCATAACTGACAATGGGGCTTGCACCTCGCAACTGGCCGCATTGCTCAAGTGGGATGTCGATGAAATCAACCTGCTCGTTGAATACCTGCCTGCCAAACAGGTGAAGACCCTGGCCGACCTGGACTGGCTCCTGCGTTGCCATGAAGCCGTCAGGCTCACCGGCCTCTCCGCCAGCGCCTTGCTCAAGGCTGCCGACCTGCATGCCACCTTGATGAATGAAGACTGGCAACACGTTGGCTCGGCATTGATCGCCACAACCCCCTAATCCCGTTGTATTTCGCCTGGTTCAAGGAATGACCATGTCTGACACCCTCACCCAACACCTCAACGAATACCTGCGCGACGCGATGCTGGGGTTCTACCTCAACAGCGTGCTGCCTGAAGACACGGCAGTGGCCGATACCGTCAAGACCGTAGACGATGTCTATACCTATTGGCTGCTCGACCCCCAGGTCAGCCATACGGTGCCTACCACCCGTGTCGCCAGCGCCATTGCCAGCCTGCAGCAGTACATCACAGGCATTTACCTGGGCCTGGAGCCCGGCTACGACGAACAGGGCATGAGCGCTGACGAGCAGAGCGAGTGGCGAGACCAGTTGCTGTCCTATTCACTGTGGCGTGCCCACCAGCAACTCCAGCACTACCCGGCCACCTACCTGAGCCCTGCATTGCGCCATGACAAAAGCGACAACTTCAGGCAACTGGAGAACCAGCTCAACCAATTTCGCATCGAGCCTGCGCCGCTGCAGACAGCCGTCCACAGTTACCTCAGCCGCTTCGAAGCACTTGCCAACATCAAGACCCTCAATGGTTATATCGACGGTGATAAAGACAGCTTTGCCAGCAGCACTTATTACTTCACCGGCAAGTCCAGTCCGGAAAACACCTATTACTGGCGCACGCTGAAAATGGCCTCGGGCGACGCGGCCACTCCGCCAGCCTGGTCCTCCTGGCAAAAGATCCCGCTGTCGATTGACGATAACGTCCCCGAACAGACGATTCGCCCGGTGGTGTTCAACGGGCGCCTCTTCGTGGTGTGGGCCCAATGCATCAACCCGACGTCCTCGTCGAGGGACATCACCCCGATTGGACGAGGTGATGTCGAATCGGAGAGGGAATACCAACAACGGCTGGAAACCCGGATAAAGACCACCTATCTACAGTTGCGCTTGTACTTTTCCTATAAAAAACTGGATGACAGTTGGAGCGTGCCGCAGGCCTGCATTCAGGAATACAGCCTTGCACAGGGCCTTGACGAATTGAGCTCGGAAGACCTGATGAGTGCCACTGCGTCCATCGCCGTACTCGATTCAAAAAGCCAACCGCCGTCACTGTTCCTGGGCCTGAGCGCACAGCCGAACCATCAAACGGCTTCCTCGCACAACGGCGTGCATCGGCATTTCTTTCAAGCGGTACGGCTGGATCAGCACTTCAACGTCCATTGGCTGGAAACCCTGGGCAGCACTCGGCGGATGTTCTCCTGGCATAAAGAGTCTGAACTGGCCGGGCGGTACCAGGCCCTGTTCGGGCACCACAACAGGTCAAGATTTCAATTCAGGGCGCCCGAAACGGTCCAGGTCAAAGTTCACTCCCTGACCAACAATGCGCCCCATGGCACCACCCATGGCTGGAATTACGAAGACAATCAACAGCATATCCGCAGTCTTTCGGCTGAGAGCGATATCCGGTTCAACCGAACGACGTCAGTACTGGAGGTCACCACCCGCCTGGCGAAACGCTTCGAACCGCACCGCACTGTCAGGTTCAGCAAGGCAGACGCAATGGCCAATTTGACCATCACCCTCAGCAGCAGCGGTCCTGCCCAGAACGAGATGCTGGCGTTAGGCCCCACCGCCGAGATTTTCCTGGAGAGCGCCAGGCTGGCAACCTTCTCCAACGTGCGCATCGACTTGACCCTCAAGTGCAACGAGACCGGCGTCAGCTATGCCCAATTCATAAAAAATGCAGCGAATCAGCCGACGACCTTTACCCTGCCGCAGATTGAAAAAGATCAAGAAACCCCGAAAAGCGCGACATTCAATCTGCGCGACCAACGCATTAGCCAAGAAGCCTTCGATTATTTTTTCAATACGCCGGACGCCACCTATACCGTCATTCTCTCGTTCTACAACAATCAAGCGGAGTCCAGCAGCCATGCCTACGACTTGGTACTGGACAAGGTCCAGGTCCAGCAGAAACAACGCCTGTACAAACCCGTGTTGATGTATCCCAGACAGGGAGACAGCGCTTTACCGGAAAGCCCTCATCGCAATAACACGGTACTCGTCGGCCTGGCAGACGCCTCTCGGCGCACCCTGCGCGACACGTTCACTGAACTCTCCGAAACGCACACGCTTGAGGCGCAGATCGAACTCTCTCCCTCGACCTTGCACCCCTACGACGAGGACTCCACTGACACGACGGCTTCCACATTGACGCTGATTCACGGCGTGTTGCTACTGGAAAGCGATGTGCATTACCCCGACCCCATCATCCTGGGCTACGCGCTGAAAACCGCGACTTTCACCCTGCCGCCCGATAACAGCACCCCCATCATTCCACTGGCTCCGTTTATCCGGCGACTCGCTACCCCGCCCTATGGCACGGCAGAGTTCATCGACTTCAGCGGGTCCACTATCGAGTCTCTCGATAAGCCTGAAAACAAACGAGCGCCCATACGCACCAACACCTGCGTGGCCGGGCTGCTGGCAAAAACCGCGGGCGCAGGTTTGCATGAGCTGTTTGCGTTGGCGCCGGATGCCTGGCGCGAGCCGCCCTTGCCAGGCGAGAAAAAGCCCAGTCCCCTGGACTTTCACGGCCCCCATGGCACCTATTACTGGGAGTTGTTTCTTTACCTGCCCTGGCTGTTGGCACAACGCCTGAACCAGGAGCAACAATACGCCGAGGCCGAAACGTGGATACGCTACGTGTTCGATCCCGTACACCCATCCGGGTTCTGGCGCCTGCCTGCGCTGCTTACCAGTGCGCCACAACGCCACGACGTCTCGTCCGTGTCCCACCCATTGGCGACAAGCAGCGCGGTACATTTTCGTCAGGCGCTGTACCTGCTGTACGTCGACATCCTGCTCAATCGCGGGGATGCGGCCTACCGGCAAATGACCCGTGACGGCCTGGCCGACGCCAAGTTGTGGTACATCCGCGTCAAGGGCTTGCTCGGGCCAAGGCCGCCGCTCAACCCGGTCGATCCCTGGGCAGCCACGACCCTGGACAAACTGCAAAACCCTTCCACGCTCGACAGCACGACAGTACCTGCGGGCACCTCGCGGCTGTGTCGGTCCCTGAGCCCTGATTTGCTGCTGCGCTGGGACAAGATCGAATCTCGCCTGCACAACCTGCGCCATCACCTGGATCTGACCGGCAAACCCTTGAGTCTGCCGCTGTACGCCGCGACCCTGACGCCTCAAACGCTGCTTGCCGCGTACCAGCAAGGGGCGGTCGGCGCCAGCCTGCGCCCGTCCCTACGCACCGCCCAGGCCGCGCACTATCGCTTCCAGGTGCTGCTGGGACACGCCTTGCAAGCGGTCGACAACCTGATCCAGTTGGGGACGACCTTATTGTCGTTGTTCGAACGCAAAGAGCAGGCCCAGTACCTGGAAACCCAGCAGCAGCAAGCCTGGGACTTGGCGAGGCTGGCCGTCGAGCAACAGGCCCAGGCCGTACAGTTCGATGCGAGGAACCAGGAGGCGCTGTTGGCAGGACGCCGCATGGTCGAAGCGCGGGTGGCGTTCTTCGAACAGCAGCTCAAGCGAGGCATCAGCCCGGCCGAGGCCCAGGCCACCCAGGAGTACCAGGACAGTGCGCGCTGGGACACCGCCGCCGCCGTGGCACAAGCCGGCGCGGGGCTGGCGATGCTGATACCGAATATTTTTGGCACCTCCAACGGCGGCGTGCGCTACGAGGGCGCTTTTCACGCCCTGCACGCGGCGTCCCAAGGCATTGCCAATGAAAAGCGCGCCAACGCTGCCCACCTGGACCGCACCGACCTGTTTGCCCGACGCGCCGCCGAGTGGGCCCATTCGCTTGAACAGGCACGCCTTGAGCTGGCCCAGGTCGACGCCCAACTGCAGGCTTATACCGAACAGCAAGCCCATACCCGCTTGCAACTGGGCCTGGCCCAGACCAGCCTGACCCAGGCACGAAGCCTGTACGACCAGCTCGGCAAACGCTTTACCAACGCCCAACTGTATCAATGGCTCAATGGCCAACTTTCCACTTTCTACTACCAAGCCTATGACTCGACCCTGTCGCTGTGCCTGGCGGCCGAGGCCTGCTGGCAGGAAGAACGGGCTCAGTGGGACAAGCACTTCATTCAAACCCAGCATTGGACCCATCAATATCGCGGCTTCAGCGCCGGCGAAGCGCTCAAGCAAAATCTACTGAGCATGAGTAACGCCTACGTCACCCACAACGAACGTTTGCTGGAGATCACTAAAACCGTGTCGCTGCGCCATCTGCACAGCCAAGACCCGATGGCCACGCGCGACATGCCCTGGGCCGCGCTTAAAGCCGAGCTGGTAAAAACCGGTACCTTGACCTTTGAACTGACCCTCAAGCTGTTTGACGACGACTACCCAGGCCATTACCTGCGGCGTATCAAGCACGTCAGTGTGTCCCTGCCCGCCACGCTGGGCCCCTATGAAGACATCAAGGCCATCCTGACCCAAACCGCCAATACCACGCACGTCACCCCCGCGACCAGACACACCGAAGCCGCGGTAAAAAAAGACCTGCGCGCCAAACAGCAAATCGCCCTGTCCAGCGGGCTCAACGACAGCGGCTTGTTCACCTTGAACTTCGACAGCGACGAACGTTACCTGCCGTTCGAATAAACAGGAGCGATCTCCACCTGGCAACTGACCTTTCCCAACCATGCCCGGCAAAACGCGCTGCTCGAATCCCTCACCGATATCATCGTGCACCTGCGCTACACCGCTAAAAACACCGGAGGTCAACGATGAGCGTGCAGTCGCCCGAACTCTTGGAACCTAAGATTCCTGCGCTGCCCAAGGGCGGTGGCGCCATCCAGGGCCCCGGCGCGCAATGGGGCGCCGTGGGCACACGGGGTGAGGCGTGCCTGGAGGTGCCCTTGCCGATTTCGCCGGGCCGTGGCTTCACGCCGGCCTTGAGCCTGGGTTATCGCAGCGCCCAAGGCAACGGGCCCTTCGGCCTCGGCTGGGCGATGTCGGCAGGCGCCATCAGCCGTGATACCCGCAAAGGCGTACCGGCCTACGGTGATGACGACCGTTTCATCAGCCCCCAAGGCATCGACATGATCCCTGAGCGTGATGCCGACGGAGCAATTCAGGCCACGACCTGGGACCACTATAACGGCCTGGCCCTGGGTGAATCCCACCGAGTGGTGCGCTATTTTCCGGTGATAGAAGCGCGCTTCGACCGTATCGAGCATTGGTCTTGCGACAGCGACAAGGCCGGGTTCTGGTTGGTTCAGGGGGCCGACGGCTGCGTGCACCTGTTCGGCAAGACCCTGATCGCGCGCTGTGCAGACCCGAACGACGATCTACGTGTTGCCCAATGGCTGTTGCAGGAAAGCCTCAACCCCCTGGGTGAGCAGATCTATTACCACTACAAACGCGACGACCAGCCACCAAGCGCCGCCAGGGACTATCGCGCCCAGCGTTATCTGGCGCGGGTGTGCTACGGCAACCTCAAGCCCCTTGAGCACCTGGCGCTGTGGCGCGCGGACGCCCTCGCTGACAAGCAATGGCACTTCGAACTGCTGCTGGATTATGGCGAACGCCACACCGGCCTGAGCCAAGTGCCGACCTATGCCGAACAACACGCCTGGCCGGTCCGCAACGACCCGATCAGCAGTTATGCCTATGGCTTTGAACTCGGCACCCTGCGGCGGTGCCAGCAAGTGCTGATGTTTCATTACTTCCCCGACGAGCCGAGCCTGGGCGCCGAGCCGGTGCTGACGCGGCGTCTGTTGCTGGAGTACACCCATCGCCACGCCATCGGCAGTTGCCTGAACGCCGTGCACAACCAGGCCTTTGACGCCCAGGGGAACGCCAGTGCCTGGCCGCCCCTGGAACTGGCCTACAGCGCCTTCGTGCCGACGCTGGACGCCGCGCGCTACCAAGCGTTCGACGCCATGGCGGGCATCAACGACGGGCAGCATTATCAACTGGTGGACCTGTACCGCGACGGTTTGCCGGGCATCCTGCACCGCACCGATAAAAGCTGGTATTACCGCGAGCCGCTCAGGGCCCCCGGCCCGGCCAGCAGCAATGCGCTGATCTATGGCCCATGGCAGGCCCTGCCACGCATCCCCCTCGCCGATACCGTCCAAGCCACGCGCCAGGCACTGGCGGATCTTGACGGCGATGGGCATCTGGAATGGGTGGTGGCGCAACCGGGGCTGAGTGGTTTTTTCAGCCTCGACTCGCAGCGGCAATGGTCGGGTTTCGTGCCTTTTGCGGCGATGCCCCAGGAGTTTTTCCATCCCCACGGGCAACTGGCCGACCTGATGGGCAGTGGGAGGCTGGACCTGGCCTTGATCGGCAGCCGTAGCGTGCGTCTGTATGCTCAGCGCCAGGACGGCGGGTTTGATCCTGGCCAGGAGGTGCGCCATGCGCCCGACGATGAGGGGCTACCCACCCTCAGCCATTCTCCGGCTGAATTGATCGCCTTTTGCGACCCCCTGGGCAGCGGCCAACAACACCTGGTGCGTATCCGCCATAACGAAATCAAATGCTGGCCCAACCTCGGCCGTGGACGCTTCGGCAAAGGGTTTGTCTTCGCCACACTGGCGTTCGACCACGCCAGCTTCGATGCCGCCCATATTCGCCTCGCCGACCTGGATGGTTCAGGCGCGGTGGACCTGATTTACCTGGCGCCTGAACACGCACAGATCTATATGAACCGCGCCGGCAGCGGGCTGGCATCGGAGCCACTGACATTGCCTTGGCCCGAGGGCGTGCGCCATGACGCGACGTGCCAGGTCAGCTTTGCCGACCTTCAAGGCCTGGGCTGTTCCAGCCTGATCCTGAGCGTGCCGCACATGACCCCCCAGCACTGGCGGTATGACTTCGTCAGTCTCAAACCGTATTTGTTAACCGCCACGCTCAACAACCGGGGGGCCACCACCCAGCTGAGCTACCGCAGCAGCGCCCAGGAATGGCTCGACGAAAAACAGCACTGGCAAACCCTGGGAGTGCCCCAAGGCAGTAGCCTTGCGTTCCCAGTGCAGGTGGTCAAGCGGCAACAGCAAAAGGACCTGGTCAGCGGCAACCGCTCCACCCAGTATTTTCGTTACCGGCAAGCCTGCTATGACCGTGAGGAGCGCCAGTTCCTCGGCTTTGGCCTGGTGTTGCACACCGAGCAACCCCCTACGGCCGATGCGCAGCCTGGGGTGTTGACCAAACGCTGGTTCCACACCTTTGAGCCCTCGCAGGAGGCTTTTTACCCGGGCGACCCACAGGCGCCCGCGCTGGGGCCAACCCTGCTGGGCCAGTTGGAGGGCGGGCGCACAGGAGACACGCTGATCGCCACGCCCGTCGCAACCACCCGCCGCGCGATGCAGCGTGCATTGGCGGGGAGCCTGCTGCGTGAAGAGGTGTATGCCGCCGCCGATTCGCCACCACAGGCAGTGCCGTATTCGGTGCAGCAACAGCGCTATCTCATACGGCAATTAAGCCCGTCGGCCAAGGCCGGCGAACCGGCGGTGCTGCTGCCACTGTTGCTGGAGTCGCTGACCTGTCGCTACGAGCGCCAACCGGACGACCCGTGCTGCCGGCACATCCTCAATCTGCGCTGGGACCGCTACGCCGGCAATCTGCACAGCGTGGTGGTCGACTATGCCCGTCGCAGGACAGCCAGCGACTCCCCACCGCCTGGGCCAGCCCACCAGCAGCAGTGGTGGCGTGACGCACACGACTCAGCGCAGCAGACGTATTACCTCAACGAAACCCGCGCCCGCTTCATTCACCTGGACGCCGCGCAGCGCTGGCGCTTGCACTTGCCCTACCAGCAACGAAGCAACGTGCTGGTGCTGAGCAAAGAGGCGTTAGCGATTGAAAAAATAAGCTATGAACACTTCATCGCGCAGGGCCCGTCCGATCCATTGGGAACAGCGGCCGAACGCAGGCTGGGGGGGCTGTCGGTGCAGCACTACTGCGTGGCGGAGCACACCGAACCCTTGCCGGCCGGCACCGCGAGTTTTCAGGCGCTGCCTGCCTATATCGAGACAGCCGAACTCGATCAGCAAGCGCTGGAGGTATATGAGGGCCGCACTGTCACTGCTACGCTCAGTGCACAGCACTATCGGGCCATGGCCGCGTTCCTGTCACCGGACCCCGGGCAGGACGAGGCCATCACCCTGTGGTCCCTCGGCCAGGGTTACACCCGCTACGGCCAGGCCGAAATGTTCTATCGGCCTCGTCGGCATCAGGCGAGCCTGAGCCATGGGTTCACGCAGTCCGAGTACGACCGCTATGGGCTGTACATCATCAAAGTGCAATTGGCGGACGGCTGCACGACCCAGGCGCAGTACGACTACCGCCTTGGCCTGCCGGTGACGGTGACTGACGCACAGCGTACACAACGCTACGCGCACTACGACGCCCACGGGCAGCTGCTGGCGACCGGCCTCAAGGGTGAGGAGCACGGAAAGCCCGTGGGCCATGACGCCCCTACGCCCTTCATCCGCACGCCCGATACGGGCCCGGCGCAGGCCCTGGCTGATCCGAAGGCGGCGTTGCTCAACGCTCAAAGCGCGTGCTTCTACGACGTGTTCAGTTGGATGGGGCGCATTCCACCCGCCAGCATCCAGGCGCAATGGGTAAGCAACGGTTACCTGCTGCCCAGCGGGCATATTCGTGCCTCGGCGTTGGCACGCCTGAACAGCCTGAGCACTGCACTCCCCCATCATCAAACCCTCAAGCGCCTGATTCAGGCGGCCAGGCAAGTGCCGGTGCACGTCGTGGTACTGCACGCCGACCGTTGGCAAGGCACGTCGCAAACGGCGCAGATCCAGGTAGCCCTCGCCTTCAGCGACGGCTTTGGCCGCGTGCGGCAAACCCAGGAAAAGGCGCAACCGGGCCCGGCCTTTGCAGTCGATGACGCCGGTATGTTGAGCGCGGGTGCCGAGCCAATCGATGCCACTCGCCGTTGGCGGATCAGCGGCCGTGTGGAGTATGACAATCAGGGTTGCCTGGCGCGCACCTGGCGACCTTATTTTGCCGACCGTGCCGGCTATATCGACGATGCGGCCTTCAACACCTTGCGTCCCAGCGAGCAGCACTTTCATGACGCGTTGGGGCGCCCGGTACGCGTGCTCAATGCCAATGGCGACACGCGGCGCCAGACCTACCACGCCTGGTACAGCATCGCTGAAGACGAAAACGACACGCACGCGCCGGCCTGACAACAGAGCCGGGCCGTTACACGGCCCGCGCTCCTTGGCCTGACGTTGCGCGTATTAACGGCGGTGAGGGTCCATCACCCTGACCGCCCGATAGTTAAGCCCACTGATGTGCTGGATCATCACCCGATAGGCGCCACGACCGCGCTGCCCGCGATAACGCGGCAAGTCAAAACTGCGGACATTCTGCCCACCCGCCATGGCATGGCCGGTATGAAAATCCAGTGTGCGGTCTTCCAGCCGATCAATCACCCTTCTGAGAATTTCACCTCCCGGGCCATGTAATTCATTCTGAATAGGTGTGACGTCAATCTCGAGGGGCTCAGGCACCAGCCCGGAGGAAGGTCCCGGGCTTACCGGTTGCGCGGCGGGCACCTCAGAAGCGGAGCCTCTGCGGCCCACGCTCGTGACTCTGGTTTGCGGTTGTACTTCGGTATGGGTCAGCCCAGCCGCTGGCAGCGGGCTGGCGCCCACTTTGCGTGCCGGGGCGCGCAGTTCTATGCCTACAAACCCCAACCTGGCAAGCGTAAAGCTAGGGTTACGCTCCGTTCGTGAGGCTGTTTCAGCCCGGTCCCGATGCTCGGTGGGCCCAACGTACCCATAGAGACCGCCCCGCGCTGCCGGGGTCAGCCCGTAGGACAGACTCTTAGTGTCAGCGGTAGCCAGACGGTGTTCCAGGAAAAATTCCGCCAACTCGCTGACTTCATGTTCGGTAGCGCCCTGTCTGCGGCCCAGCTCTTGCGCACCGACCGTTACGGACTGCTCATAGAACGCTCTGCGCTGAACGTCAGTGGTGCCTAATCGCTGAAGCGCGTAAAGCGCCACGCCCACCACACCTGAAATCAGCCCGAAATAAGCCAGTTCAGCCCTATAGCCTATCTCTACCCCTACTCCGTGCCCGATCAACAACACCAGGAGCAGAACCGTCACCACCTCCAGCATCGAGCGGCGCTGCAAACCGTCTTCGTCTACATAACCCATGGGGTTGTTCCCCACCATCGCATACAGGTTCAGCCCATCCACATCCCCCGCCGGGTCAGCGCTGATCCACCGCAACAACCACGGCGCGTAGTACCTGAAGCCGTAGTAATACAGCCCGCTGGCGTCGCGCTCCTTGCCCGAATAACGTCGGGTTTTATAGTTCGCCTCCAAGGCACTTTTTGCCGCCCACCAGGCGGTTGCGCCGAAAGGGTAATAACTTTCCTGGCTCAACAGGCCGGCTGCCTCGTCCAGCTCCAGAGTGCCGCTGCCCAAATGATCGTCGAGGCTGAACCGCAGTTGCTCGTCCTGCATCTCGTCGGGGCGCTGCTGCTCCCACTGCAGACCTCTGACCGAATGGCGCCCGCCCGAAGCAAGCACCACATTCAACCACTCGCCATCCGGCCCGTGGCGATGCAGCTCCAGCCCTGGCAGATAAAGCACTTCATGGGTGTGAGTCTGCGTCTTGCCATGTGCCACGCGACGCTTGATGACTCGCTGGCCGGCGCCGTCGTACAGATACACCTCATCGTCATGTTCGCCATTGTCACGCAGCACCTGCGCAACGCGAACCAACTGGTTGCGCCCGTTCCAGGTCAACGCCTGACCAGGCGCCAGTGCCTGGAGATTGCCACGTTGGTCGAAGCCGTTGCCCAGGCCCGGCGCCTTTGCGCCCTCGCGGGCAATCACGCTGTGATTGCTGTGTTCGCCCACCTGCATCCGTTGGGTATAACCGCTGCCGGTGCTGGGCACATGGCGCATCTGCGTCAGGTTACTGGCCGAGTCGTAGGCATAGTGGCGGGTGTAGTTGCCCCAGAGATTGTCGTCTGTGGCGCCGAACGTGATTCGCCCCGGCAGTGCGGATGCGCCAGTATTGCGCGCGTTTTCACGACCGGTGGCCTTGATCAATCGCGACAGGCTGTCGTATTCGAATGTGCTTACTGCCTCCACCTGCACGTTGCTGGCCCAGCGGGTCGGCTGCGCCGCATCGCGGATGCGCAACACATTGCCGACCCGGTCGTAGCTGTAGAAGAGGTCTTGCAGTCGCTTGCCTGCCGAATCCTTGAGGTGGGCGCTCAAGCGTGTCAAACGTCCATCGGTGTCCGAATACTCGGCAACGCTGAGCACGCCATTACCCAAGCGTTCGCTCAACACCTGGCCCGAGGCGTTGACGCTGCGTTGATCCACCAGGGTCTTGCGCGCTCCGCTTTTGAACAGGATCTCGCTTTTCGTCAATTGGCCGTCGACACCGTATTGAGATTGCTGGCGATTGCCGCGCGCGTCGACCTGCTCCAGGCGTTGCCCCAGCGCATCGTGCTGCCAGGTGGTGGTGAAGGTCTGGGCTTGCAACTGTGCATCCCGCTCACTCACGGGCAGCGGCCAGTCGGGCGCGGTGTGCGACGTGCACAGGCGCCGGGTTTGCTCGGTGATGTTGCCTTGCACGTCGTAGCGCTCAACGAGCAACGTGCCTGCCGGGTCATCGTGACGAATCATGCGCCCACAGCGATTGCGAGCCGCCTCCGTGGACGTCATGCCCGCGTAACTCATGCGCTCGACACAGCGTTCAGCCGCCGCCTCCTCCGCGCGCTCGAATACCGCGACGGGGCGCAGCAACGGGTCGTATTCGAACCGCTGGCGCGTGCCTCGACTGTCCCACTGTTGCACGACCTGGCCGCCACTGCCGAGCAAGCGCGTCTGACGGCCCGCATCCGCGCTGTCGGTGCTCAGCACTTGCCCGCTCAAGCTATAACGATGAGACAGATTGGGCAGCACGTCGGGATCGGCAGCGTGCAACTCGAACAGCCTGGGGTCCCACTGTTGCTGCAACAGGCCGCGAGCGTCGAACACCTGCCGCGTGACCTGCGCGCTGGGTGATTGCTGCGCGGTATTGCGATGGTACGCCACGCTGCGCACGGTCAACCCTCGCGGGTCGACCACCGTCAGCGTGGGCGTGTTGTGATGCAAAGAAGACATAACCTGATGACCTGGAAACCAAAGAAGCCTAGAGCCTAGTCATCAAGCCAGTGCCAGCCTGCGGGCTCCGCACGCTGCGCAGTGTGCGGCGCTTCCGAGGGTGTCGTGAGGCTTACCGGACGCGGCGCTTCATGGCACCGGCAGCCAACCGCTGAAAGCACCTTGGGCACCCAACGGGGACCAGGCAAAATCCCAGGCGGGCGACGGCAATGCCGGTCGCGGCGCGGCTATCGAAGGGTGGCCCTTCCAGTCGAACAGGGTGCAATCGCGCCAGCTCAAGACAATGCCTGCCGCCGGGCTGTCATCCGTCAGCACCCAACGCGCAGCAGCGGCGGCCATGAAGGCCTCGATCGGTTCCTCATCGATCTGTGTGCAGTACGCCGAACTCAGCAACCAGCGGCATACGTTCAGATGGTACGTCCAGTCCAGCGGCGGCTGGTTGCGATAGGCCCAGGTCATGAAGGCGCGAAACAGGTTCAAGCCCTCCGGTGGGTCGAGCTTGAGCAACGCCGGGCAGATGTCGAACAAGGTATGCCAGTGAGGCAGCAGGCGTGCGTCCAGGTGCACGAAGCAGCGCGAATTACTCGGGTAATCAGACAGCGCCGGTTGCGCACGCAGGCGCCGCGACGCCTTGCTGACCAGGCGGCCGGCGCCGGCAGGCAATTGAGGGTCCATAGAGTGTTCTCACAATCGTGACGAGAGAATGCCTCCTGGTTACAGGAAGCCCAAGGCACACGTCAGGATGCGGGAGAAGCGCGGGGGTTGGCCGAGGGCCAGGAATAGCGCGGAGGCGCCTTGTTGCGCCGCTCATGGGCGACACGCGGGGCTTGGGTGAGGCCGAGCAGCCAGGCCAGGCCGATCAGAAACACCAGGGCAACGGTAACCGCGTTGCACACCGGGCAGGCAAAGTAGTTCGAGATGTTGCTGGAGGACGGGTTCGCCAACCCTTTGTCGGAAATTGGCGACTGCCCGCCGTCCACCGAACAGAACAGCCCGCCGATGCCCTTGAGCTGCTGCCCCATCATCTGGCCATGCCCCAAACCGCAGGCGAACAGGTTCATCAGCACGCAGAAGTACAGGGCCCAGGCGATCAGTGAGCGGTCAGAGTGGCGCAATTTCATGGCGGCGACTCTACCACCGAAGCCATAAAAGGACGCAATGCGACGCGCCCCTGTGGCAGAACGTCGCAGATTACGCGCGCCGGCCAGGGTTGCTAGACTCTGCACCCTTCTCGTTACTCCTTTTCAAAGCCTGGCGGAGCAGCTCCACGGCCCTACAGGCGTTTCACAGGATGCACAGTTGATGAGTACGTTATTCACCCGCCGCAAAGTGCTGACCGGCATGGGCCTATTGGGCCTGGGCAGCCTGCTGGGCGGCTGTGACTACAGCCCCAAGCTGAACTTCAAGTACGGCAAGGACCTCAGTGACAAGATCATGGGCCGCACCTTCAAGCTCAAGAACACCGACGGCGAAACCGTCACCCTGAGCTCGTACCGCGGCCTGATGCCGGTGGTGTTCTTCGGCTTCACCCAGTGCCCGGCCGTCTGCCCGACAGCCCTGGCCCGCGCCGCCCAGGCCAAGAAGCTGATGGGCCGCGATGGCAAGATCATGCAGGTGGTGTTCATCACCCTGGACCCCGAGCGCGACACCCCCGAAATTCTCGACAACTACGTCAAGGCCTTCGACCCAAGCTTCGAAGCGCTCTACGGCACCCCGGAAGAAATCGCCGTGGCCGCCAAGGAGTTCGGGATCTTTTATGAAAAGATCCCCGCCGGCGACACCTATACCCTCTCCCACACCGCCACCAGTTTCGTGTTCGACACCCGTGGCAACCTGCGCCTTGGCTTGCAGGCATCCCTTACCGCTCAAGAGTGCGCAGAAGACCTGCTCACCGTCATGGAGGTCTGCTAATGACTGCCGTTCAACACCTCAAGCGTCTCACCCTCGGTCTAACCCTGCTGGGCCTCGCTGCCCACGCCAGTGCCCAGGTACAAGTCACTGACGCCTGGGTACGCGCCTCCGTAGTGGGCCAACCGTCCAGTGGCGCCTTCATGACCCTCACCGCCGACAGCGACAGCAAACTGTTGAGCGTGGCATCGCCAGTGGCCAAGGACGTGCAGATTCATGAGATGAGCATGAAGGACGATGTCATGCGCATGGGCCCGGTGGGCTCGGTGGCCCTGCCTGCCGGCAAAGCCGTCAAGCTCGACCCCAACGGCTACCACGTCATGTTGATGGGCCTGACCGGCCAGATCAAGGAAGGCGACCAGGTACCACTGACCCTTACGGTAGAAGATGCCAAGGGTGAAAAGCAGGCCGTCGAAGTGAAGGCAACGGCGCGTGGGCTGGATGGCATGGACCACAGCAAGATGGACCATAGCAAGATGCATTGATTGCGCAAACAAGCCTGCAGCTCTTGCTCTGCTCCCCGGTAACGTTGGTTGAGGGTTGCCCCTCAACCATAGAATCTCCCACAGTTTGATTGCCGGGAGTGATCAGATAGGCTGTCAGGCCGCCCTCCCCAGGAATCATCGGTAATGCTGTTTGTCGTCATGCTCGGGGGCAAGCACCCGCGGGCCAGGATCGAAGTACACGATGTGGTGTTCGCCGTGGCGGACACCCTGCAAGCCACCTACCCGCAATTACGCGACGCCTGGTTCGGCAGCCCCAAAGGCGTACACATCGATTCATGGATGGCCGTCGATGGCGTCGACGGCTGGAAGGTTGAACTGAGCCACCTGGCGCCCCACGGCGATGCACTCCGCCTGTACTTCATCAACCTGGGCGGTTACGAAGCCAATAGCTTTGGCGAGTCCCATCACTACCTGCTGGTGATCGCCCGTAACAAAAAGGAGGCCATGGGCAAAGGCAAGCAGCAGATGCTCAGCCACTGGTCCCAGGCCCACACCGACGCGGTGCTGGATATCGACGACTGCCTGCCCATCGACCTGGTGGACGGCCGCTATATCCACCTGGTGCAAGCGGCGCACCGCCCGATCGTGCAGCGCAACGACTACCTTGTGCTGCCTTGAATCCTCACGGCGAAAACAGTGCCGGCTGAAACCCAGTGGAACTTTGCCGAGAAATAACCGCCTGAATCCGGTACGCTCACCGTTTTTTACTCTAGGAGTTACTCACCATGGCCAAAGCCACCGCCCGTCACATCCTCGTTGCCTCTGAAGACAAGTGCAACGAACTCAAGGCCCAAATCGAAGGCGGCGCTGATTTCGCAGAAATCGCTAAAGCCAACTCCAGCTGCCCATCCAGCCGCCAGGGCGGTGACCTCGGTTCGTTCGGCCCAGGCCAGATGGTCAAGGAATTCGACACCGTGGTCTTCAGTGCCCCGGTCAACACCGTGCAAGGCCCGGTGAAGACTCAGTTCGGCTACCACCTGCTGGAAGTCACCAGCCGCCAGGATTGATTCAATCCGCGCTGATGCTATAAACAACGGCCCGCCCTTTGGTGGGCCGTTGTGCATCTGATGACTGGCGATGCCCAGGCCGTTAGCGTACAAATCCTTATGACTCTTACCCGGCGCTCAAGGCTGATAATGCGATTGGCTTTTTCATCTCTGCTCTGTTCCACCCTGGCCTTGCTAATGGCCAGCACTGCGGTGATCGCAGCCCCGCAAACCTACCTGACGGTGTACGGCGAGCCCGCCAAATACGCCGAAGGTTTCAGCCATTTCGACTATGCCAACCCCAACGCTCCCAAGGGCGGCAGCCTGCGGCGTTCCGCGCTGGAGGTGGGGCGGTTTGACCATGTGCTGCCGTATATCGACAAAGGCATCGGCGTATCCCAGGTCGACGGCTGGGTGTATGCGCCCTTGGCGTTGCGCTCGCTGGATGAGCCTTACACCGTCTACGGCCTGGTGGCGCAAAAGATGGAGCGCGCCGACGATGGCCTGTCACTGCGCTTCTACCTGAACCCCAAGGCGCGCTTTGCCGATGGCAAGCCCATCACCGCGCAAGACGTGCGCTACAGCTTTGACGTGCTGATGACCCAAGGCAGCTTGCGCTTTCGCACGCTATTTGCCGACGTGAAGCACGTCGAGGTCGAAGGTGAGCGCCAGGTGCGCTTTGACTTTTCCAGCAACGAAAACCGTACCCTGCCCCTGGATATCGCTACCTTGCCGGTGTTCCCCGAGCACTGGTGGAAGACCCGCGACTTTGCCAACGGCGGTGGCTACGAAGCGCCACTGGGCAGCGGCCCTTACAAGGTCAGCAAGATCGACTCCGGCAGTACCATCACCTTCACCCGTGACCCCGACTGGTGGGGCAAGGACTTGCCGGTCAGCCGCGGCCTGTACAACTTCGATCACCTGAGCCTGGAGTACTTCGGCGACACCGAAGTAGCGCGACAAGTGCTACGCGGCGGCGCCTATGATTTCAACCGTGAATTCTCCGCCACCGGTTACTCCATCGGCTACAACGGCCCGGCCTTGGACGATGGCCGCCTGCAGCGCGCGCACCTGGCCAAGGAGATGCCGCAGCCGGCCCAGGGCTATGTGTTCAACGTGCAAAAACCGATATTCAAGGATCGCCGCGTGCGCCAGGCCCTGGCGATGCTGTGGGATTTTGAATGGGCCAACCGGCAGATGATGCGCAACTTGTACATCCGACAGCAGAGCTATTTTTCCAATAGTCCGCTGGCCGCCAGCCAGTTGCCCACCCCGGAAGAACTGGCAATCCTCGAACCCCTGCGCGGGCAGATTCCCGACGAGGTGTTCACCCAGGTGTTCAAGGCCCCGGTCACCGATGGTAGTGGCATGATCCGCGACAAACAGTTGCAAGCCTTGGCCCTGCTGGAAGACGCCGGCTGGAAACCTGTGGGCGACAAACTCGTCAATGCCCAGGGCGAGCCGCTGGAGTTCACCTTTCTCAACGTCCAGAACGGCGTTGAGCGCCTGTTGCTGCCCTACAAACGCAACCTGGCGCAGATCGGCATCACCCTGAATATTCGCCGCATCGACTCCTCGCAGTACGTCAACCGACTGATGGCCCGCGACTACGACATGATCGTCACGGGTTTCCCGGTCACCACCTCGCCGGGCATGGAGCTGTACAACTATTTCGGCTCTGCCGCCGCGTTCGATTCGGGCGCCAATAACTACATCGTGCTCAAGGACCCGGCCGTCGATACGCTGATCCATGGCCTGGTCAAGGCTGACACCCAGGCCAAGATGCTCACCTATGCCCACGCCCTGGACCGCGTACTGCAATGGAATTACCTGTGGATCCCCAACTATTACCCACCGGGCACCTCCGCCGCATGGTGGAACCGTTTCGGGCGCCCGGCCATCGAGGCGAAGAACGACGAAGCCCTGGAAACCTGGTGGGAAGTCAGCCCCACCCCGCTGACGAACGAACAAATGCAGGCTGAGTTGAAAAAACGCGGAGAGGCCCACTGATGTTTGCCTATATCGTACGGCGCCTGCTGCTGATCATCCCGACGCTGGTGATCATCCTGCTGGTGAACTTCGTGATCGTGCAGGCCGCGCCCGGCGGGCCGGTGGAACAAGCCATCGCTCACCTGCAAGGCATTGGTGGCGGTGGTGTAGCCGGCGCATCCGGCGAAGGCATCAGCGGCTCGCGAGCCAGCCGCGGCCTGGACCCGAAGCTGATCAAGGACATCGAGAAACAATACGGCTTCGACAAATCCGCGCCGGAACGCCTGTGGTTGATGCTCAAGAACTATGCCCAATTGGACTTTGGCAACAGTTTCTTCAGAGGCGCAACGGTAACTGACCTGATCCTGGAAAAGATGCCCGTCACGATATCCCTCGGCCTGTGGGCCACGCTGATCACCTACCTGGTGTCGATCCCGCTGGGCATACGCAAGGCCGTGCGCCATGGCAGCAGCTTTGATATGTGGAGCAGCACGGCCATCGTCATCGGTTACGCGATGCCGGCGTTCCTGTTTGCGATGTTCCTGATCGTGGTGTTCGCGGGCGGCACCTCGCTGAACTGGTTCCCGGTACGCGGGCTGGTCTCGGAAAACTTCGCCGAACTGAGCACCGTGGGCAAAATCGCCGACTATTTCTGGCACCTGGTACTGCCAGTAACGGCGCTGGTGATCGGCGGCTTTGCCACCTTGACCATCCTGACCAAGAACTCGTTCCTCAATGAAATTACCCGCCAGTACGTGGTCACCGCCCGCGCCAAGGGTTTGAGCGAACGCCGGGTGCTGTACGGTCACGTGTTCCGCAATGCGATGTTGCTGGTGATCTCGGGGATTCCCCAAGCGTTTATCAGCGTGTTCTTTGCCGGTTCGCTGCTGATCGAGGTGATCTTCTCCCTCGATGGCCTGGGCCGCATGAGCTACGAGGCGGCCGTGTCCCGCGACTACCCGGTGGTGTTCGGCTCGCTGTTTATCTTCACCCTGTTCGGCCTCTTGATAAAACTCATCGGTGACCTCTGCTACACCCTGGTGGACCCGCGTATCGACTTCGCCGCGAGGAACGCCTGATGCTCAACCTCTCCCCCGTGGCCCGCCGACGCTTCGAGCGCTTCAAGAAAAACCGCCGTGGCTGGTGGTCGCTGTGGCTGTTTATCGGCCTGTTTATCCTGACCCTGGGCGGCGAGTTGATCGCCAATGACAAGCCCCTGGTGCTCAGTTTCAAGAACGAGCTGTATTTTCCGGTGTTCAAGCGCTACACCGAGCAGCAGTTCGGTGGGCAGTTGCCGTTCCAGGCGGACTACCGCAGTGACTACGTGCAAAAGCTGATCAAGCAGGATGGCGGCTGGATGCTGTTCCCGCCGATTCCGTTCAGCGATGACACGCCCAACTACGAACTCTCCCGCCCTGCCCCGAGCCCGCCGTCGGCGGTGAACTGGCTGGGCACCGATGACCAGTCCCGCGATGTGTTGGCCCGGGTGATCTTTGGTGCACGGGTGTCGATCCTGTTTGCCCTGGCCCTGACCGCCATCAGCGCCGTCATTGGCATTGCCGCCGGGGCGTTGCAGGGGTACTACGGTGGCTGGGTGGACTTGCTCGGCCAGCGCATCCTCGAGGTTTGGTCTGGCCTGCCGGTGCTGTACCTGCTGATTATCCTGTCGGGGTTTGTGGAGCCGAACTTCTGGTGGTTGCTGGGGATCATG
The DNA here is from genome assembly GCF_021605325.1 of Pseudomonas sp. PA-7-1E. Lineage (NCBI taxonomy): Bacteria > Pseudomonadati > Pseudomonadota > Gammaproteobacteria > Pseudomonadales > Pseudomonadaceae > Pseudomonas > Pseudomonas sp. PA-7-1E. The sequence goes on along the minus strand of NZ_WKFA01000016.1, from coordinate 49,114 downwards.
GCGCTGTTTTCCTGGTTGGCCCTGGTGGACGTGGTGCGCGCCGAGTTCCTGCGTGGGCGCAACCTGGAGTACGTCAAGGCCGCACGCGCCCTGGGCCTGGGCGACGGCAAGATCATTCGCCGGCACATCCTGCCCAACGCCATGACCGCGACCCTCAGCTATTTGCCATTTATCTTGACCGGGGCGATATCCACCTTGAGCGCTCTGGATTTCCTTGGCTTCGGCATGCCCGCCGGCAGCGCCTCCCTGGGCGAGCTGATCGGCCAGGGCAAGCAGAACCTGCAAGCGCCGTGGCTGGGCTTGACGGCGTTTTTCACCCTGGCGCTGATTCTGTCGTTGCTGGTGTTTATCGGCGAGGCACTGCGTGATGCCTTCGACCCCCGCTCATGAGTGACTGCGTATGAACCTGATCGAAATCCGCGACCTGTGCGTCGCCTTCAACGGCCAGACCGTCGTGCGCAACCTGAGCCTGGACGTGCGCCCGGGCGAGTGCCTGGCGCTGGTGGGCGAGTCGGGCTCGGGCAAGTCGGTGACGGCCCATTCGATCCTGCAACTGCTGCCGCAAGCCGGCACCGAAACCCTGGGCTCCATCAAGTATCGCGGCCAGGAACTGATCGGCGCCTCACCGAGCACCTTGCAAAAATTGCGCGGCAACCGCATTGCCATGATCTTCCAGGAGCCGATGACCTCCCTCAACCCGCTGCACAGCATCGAAAAGCAGATCGGCGAAACCCTGCTGCTGCACAAGGGCCTGGGCGGCAAGGCGGCGCAGGCGCGCATCCTCGAACTGCTGGAACTGGTGGGCATCCAGAAACCCCAGGAACGGCTCAAGGCCTACCCCCATCAATTGTCCGGCGGCCAACGCCAGCGGGTGATGATCGCCATGGCCCTGGCCTGCGAGCCCGAACTGCTGATTGCCGACGAGCCCACCACGGCGCTGGACGTGACGGTGCAGCGCAAGATCCTGCTGCTGCTCAAGTCCTTGCAACAACGCCTGGGCATGTCGCTGCTGCTGATCAGCCATGACCTCAACCTGGTGCGCAGTATCGCCCAGCGGGTCTGTGTGATGCGTGCCGGCGAAATCGTCGAGCAGGCTGACTGCCAGGCCTTGTTCACCGCACCGCAGCATCCCTACAGCCGCCTGCTGCTGGACGCCGAGCCCTCGGGCGATGTGCTGTGCAGCGAGCCCCGTGAGACGGTACTGGAAGTGGATGACCTGAGCGTGCAATTCCCCCTCGGTGGCGGGCTGTTCCGGGCCAAGACCTACCTGCGCGCGGTGGACGGCATCAGCCTCAGCGTGCAGCGCGGCAAAACCCTGGGGATTGTCGGCGAGTCCGGTTCCGGCAAGTCCACCCTGGGCCAGGCGATCCTGCGCTTGCTCGACTCCAGCGGCGGCATTCGCTTCCAGGGTGAGGCCCTGGACCCGCTCAACCATCAGCAGATGCGCCCATGGCGCAAGCAGATGCAGGTGGTGTTCCAGGACCCCTATGGCAGCCTCAGCCCGCGCATGTCGGTGCAGCAGATCATCAGCGAGGGCCTGGAAGTACACGCGCCGTGCAGCCTGGCCGAGCGTGACGCGCAAGTCATCCAGGTGCTCAAGGACGTGGGCCTCGACCCTGCCAGCCGACATCGCTACCCCCATGAGTTTTCCGGTGGCCAGCGCCAACGCATCGCCATTGCCCGCGCCCTTGTACTCAAGCCAGCGCTGATGCTGCTCGACGAACCGACCTCGGCCCTCGACCGTACAGTGCAGAAACAAGTGGTGGCGCTGCTGCGCGAACTGCAGGACAAATACGGCCTGACCTACCTGTTTATCAGCCATGACCTGGCGGTGGTGCGGGCCATGGCCCATGACATGATCGTGGTCAAGGATGGCAAGGTGGTGGAGCGTGGCGCGAGCCATGATGTGTTCGAATCGCCCCAACACCCGTACACCAAAGAACTGCTGGCAGCAGCGCACATCCCTTTGTGAGGTGAGATTGTTCCCACGCTCTGCGTGGGAACACAACCCGAGACGCTCCGCGTCGTGTCTTGGCCCTACGCCGAGTGACGCAGAGCGTCACGGTAGACATTCCCACGCAGAGCGTGGGAACGATCATTAACAGGATTCTGTACCCATGAGTACCAGCCTCAAGGACTACCAACAGGTTCGCGGCCTGGCCATCCAGTCGCTGTTCGAGATCATCGAGCAGTCCAGCGAGGGCACAGTCATCGTCGACCGCGATGCGAACATCGTGTGGATGAACGAGCGTTACGCCAAGCGTTTTGGCCTCAAGAGCGCCGACCAAGCCATCGGCCAGCCTTGCGAGCAGGTGATTTCCAACAGCCTGCTGCGCCAGGTGGTGCGCAATGACCGGCCGATCCTGCTGGACATCCAGGACACCCCCAAGGGCCCGCTGGTGGTGATGCGCCTGCCGATCCACGACGAGGCAGGGGCGGTGATCGGCGCGATTGGGTTTGCGCTGTTCGATGAACTGCGCAACCTGTCGCCGCTGATCGAGCGCTACCTGAGCATGCAGCAGGAGCTGGCCTCCACGCGCTCGCTGCTGCGTTCGCGGCAAAGCAAATACAATTTTGCGCACTTTATCGGCACCAGCGCCGCCAGCCTTGAGGTCAAGCGCCGGGCGCGGCGCAGTGCGAGTGCCGAGTCGCCGGTATTGCTGCTCGGGGAAACCGGCACCGGCAAGGAACTGCTGGCCCAGGCCATCCACGGCGCATCGCCCCGGGCGCACAAAGCCTTCGTGAGCGTCAACAGCGCAGCGATCCCCCATGATCTGCTTGAAGCCGAATTCTTCGGCACCGCACCCGGCGCCTTTACCGGTGCCGACCGCAAGGGTCGCCCCGGCAAGTTCCAGATTGCCCAGGGCGGCACGTTGTTTCTCGATGAGATCGGCGACATGCCGCTGCCACTGCAAAGCAAATTGCTGCGGGTGTTGCAGGAAAAGGAATTCGAACCGGTGGGCTCCAACGAGATGCTGCACAGCGATGTGCGGGTGATTGCCGCGACGTCCATGGACCTGGAGGCAGCGATCAAGCGTGGCGAGTTTCGCGCCGATCTGTATTACCGCCTCAACGTGCTGCCGATCCAGGTGCCGCCGCTGCGTGAACGGCTGGAGGATATTCCGGCGCTGAGCGAGGCGATCCTTGAGGAGTTGCGCAGCCAGCACGAACTGGACCGCGATGCCCTGGCGCTGTTGGCCCAACATGCCTGGCCGGGCAATATCCGCGAGCTGCGCAATGTGCTGGAGCGGGCGGCGTTGCTGAGTGATGACTTGGTGTTGAATGCCGAGGAGATACGCACAGCGATTGGCACTTTTACGCCGGTTGAACGCCGTGCGCTGGTGTCGATGGAAGAAGAGACATTCAGTGCGGCACGGGAACGGTTAGATCGGCAGGTGATCGCAGCCGCGCTCACGGCGTGTGAAGGGAATGTGGTAGAGGCAGCCAAGCGGTTGGGGCTTGGGCGGTCAACGTTGTATAAAAAAATGCTGGCTCTTGGAATAACCCAGTCTCATTAAAGAGACTAGATTCCCACTATGGAGACAATCCTGTGTGGGAGCTGGCTTGCCTGCGATAGCGTTGGTTCAGCTAGGGAATATGGCACTGTTACACCGCTATCGCAGGCAAGCCAGCTCCCACAAGGGATCTCCACTCGTCTCTCGATTGAGACTGCCTTCTGGAAAACCGTCGTTAAAAAGTAAATAAATCTATATATATCAACAAGTTATAAATCTGGCACACATCTCGCTATAGCTCCCTCCCACAGCCTCACCCACAACAATAACAATCCGATGGAGACACACCATGAGTGTGATCATTGCCCTGGCCGCGCTCGCGCTGCTGATGCTGGCCGCCTACCGTGGCTATAGCGTTATCCTGTTCGCCCCCATCGCCGCCCTTGGCGCGGTGCTGCTCACCGACCCGTCCGCCGTCGCACCTGCCTTTACCGGGGTGTTCATGGAAAAGATGGTCGGTTTTATCAAGCTGTATTTCCCGGTATTCCTGCTCGGTGCGGTGTTCGGCAAGCTCATTGAGCTGTCGGGGTTTTCGCGCTCGATCGTGGCCGCTGCGATCCGCTTGCTCGGCACGCGCCAGGCGATGCTGGTGATTGTGCTGGTCTGCGCCCTGCTCACCTACGGTGGCGTGTCGCTGTTCGTGGTGGTGTTTGCGGTGTACCCGTTTGCCGCCGAGATGTTCCGCCAGAGCAATATCCCCAAGCGCCTGATCCCGGCGACCATCGCCCTCGGCGCCTTCTCGTTCACCATGGACGCCCTGCCCGGCACGCCGCAGATCCAGAACATCATCCCCAGCACCTTCTTCAACACCACCGCCTGGGCGGCGCCGTGGCTGGGGCTGATCGGCACGATGTTCGTGTTTTGCGCCGGCATGCTCTACCTCGCACGCCAGCGCAACAAGGCCCAGCGTGCCGGTGAAGGCTATGGCACCGAGTTGCGCAATGAGCCGGAAACCGCCGACAACCTTGCCTTGCCCAACCCATGGGTCGCGCTGTCGCCGCTGATCCTGGTGGGGGTGATGAACCTGTTGTTCACCCACTGGATCCCGCAGTGGTACGGCAAGACCCACAGCCTCAGCCTGCCGGGCATGAGCGCGCCGGTGACCACCGAAATCGCCAAGCTCACCGCGATCTGGGCGGTGCAGGCGGCATTGCTGGTGGGAATTATCGTGGTGCTGGTGTTCGGCTTCTCGGCGATCAAGAGCAAGCTGGCCGAAGGCAGTAAAAGCGCGGTAAGCGGTGCATTGCTTGCGGCGATGAACACCGCGTCGGAATATGGGTTTGGCGCCGTGATCGCCTCGCTGCCAGGCTTTCTGGTACTGGCGGACTGGCTCAAGGGCATCCCCAACCCGCTGGTCAACGAAGCGATCACCGTGACCTTGCTGGCCGGTATCACTGGCTCCGCTTCCGGCGGCATGAGCATCGCCCTGGCGGCGATGTCCGAGAGCTTCATTGCAGCCGCCCACGCGGCCAACATCCCCCTTGAGGTGCTGCACCGAGTCGCGGCCATGGCCAGCGGCGGCATGGACACCCTGCCCCACAACGGCGCGGTGATCACGCTGCTGGCGGTCACCGGGTTGACCCACCGCGAAGCCTACAAGGACATTTTTGGCATCACGATCATCAAGACCCTTGCGGTGTTCGTGGTGATCGGCACTTTCTACGCCACCGGCATTGTGTGAGGTTTTCATGACAACTTTGAATGGCAAGACCGCCCTGGTCACCGGCTCCACCAGCGGCATCGGCTTAGGGATTGCCCTGAGCCTGGCCAAGGCCGGCGCCAATCTGATTCTCAATGGCTTCGGCGACGCCAGCGCGGTGATCGCCCAGGTACAGGCGTTTGGCGGCAAGGTCGGGCATCACCCGGCAGACGTCAGCGACCCGGCGCAGATCGCCGACATGCTCGCCTACGCCGAGCACGAGTTCGGTGGCGTGGACATCCTGGTCAACAATGCCGGTATCCAGCATGTGGCGGCGGTGGAAGACTTCCCTGTGGAGCGCTGGGATTCGATCATCGCCATCAACCTGTCCTCGGTGTTCCACAGCACACGCCTGAGCTTGCCGGGCATGAAGACCAAGGGCTGGGGGCGCATCGTCAATATCGCCTCGGTGCATGGGCAAGTCGGCTCAGTGGGCAAGGCGGCGTATGTGGCGGCCAAACATGGGGTGATCGGCCTCACCAAGGTGGTGGGCCTGGAAACCGCCACCAGCAATGTCACCTGCAACGCCATCTGCCCGGGCTGGGTGCTGACGCCGCTGGTGCAGAAGCAGATTGATGATCGCGTGGCCACTGGAATAGACCCCCAGCAGGCGCAGCAGGATCTGTTGGCAGAGAAACAGCCGTCGCTGGAGTTTGTGACGCCGTCGCAGCTCGGGGAACTGGTGTTGTTCTTGTGCAGTGAAGCCGGCGCCCAGGTGCGCGGCGCGGCCTGGAACATCGACGGTGGCTGGCTGGCCCAGTAAACCCGTGATGATCGTTCCCACGCCCCGCGTGGGCACGCAGACCGGGGCGCTCCGCGCCCCAAAAGCGGACGCCGAGCGTCCAGTCAGGCATTCCCACGCGAAGCGTGGGAACGAGAAGAGGCAGCTTATGTCCGACATCCTCTGGCAACCCTCCCCGGAACGCATCGCCACCACGCGCATGGATCAGTTCCGCCGCTTCATCAACCAACGGCACGGCGTGCAGCTCGACGACTACCCCGCCCTGCACCAATGGAGCATCGACCAGCGCCCGGATTTCTGGCAGGCGATTGTCGCGTTCTTCGACGTGCAGTTTCGCAGCCCATCCAGCGTCACGCTGATCGAAGACATCGAGATGCCCAGCGCCCAATGGTTTCCCGGCGCCACCCTGAACTTCGCCGAACACCTGTTGCGCCGGCGCGACGATCATCCTGCGGTGGTGGCTGTCAGCGAAGACGGCCAACGTGAACAATTGAGCTATGCGCAACTGGCGGAACAGGTTGCCGGCCTGCAAAAAAGCCTGCGGGCGGCCGGGGTCGGCATAGGTGACCGGGTGGCCGCGTGTATGCCCAATACCTGGCAAACCCTGGTGGGCATGCTCGCCACCACCAGCCTCGGTGCGATCTGGTCGTGCTCCTCGCCAGACTTCGGCACCCAAGGCGTCATCGACCGCTTCGGCCAGATCGAGCCCAAGGTGCTGATCACCTGCGCGGGCTACCGCTATGCCGGCAAGCGCATCGACCAGAGCGCCAAGCTCAATGAGATCCTTGAACGCCTGCCCTCCCTGCAACAGCTGATCATCGTGCCTTACGCCAAGCCCGAAGCGCAGGCTGGGGACTACACCACCCACGCCCACGTCGCGCTGTGGGACGACTTCTATCAAGCCGGCGGCGAACCGGAATTTGTCGCGGTGCCGTTCGATCACCCGCTGTATATCCTTTATTCCAGCGGCACCACCGGCATCCCCAAGTGCATCATCCACGGCACTGGCGGCGTATTGCTGACGCACCTCAAGGAACACGGCCTGCATGCCGACCTGAACCCCGAGGACTGCCTGTTCTATTACACCACCTGCGGCTGGATGATGTGGAACTGGCTGGTGTCGGTGCTGGCGATCGGTGCCACCGCGGTGCTGTACGACGGCTCGCCGTTCCACCCCGGCCCCGAACGTTTGATCGACCTGATCGATGCGGAAAAAATCAGCGTGTTCGGCACCAGCCCCAAATTCCTCGCCACCCTGGAAAAGTCCGGGTTGCAGCCGCGCCTGAGCCACGATCTGGGCAGCCTCAAGGGCTTGATTTCGACCGGCTCGCCGCTGTCGCCCCAGAGTTACGACTACGTGTACCGCGAGATCAAAGCCGAGCTGTGCCTGTCCTCGATGTCCGGTGGCACCGACATTGTCTCCTGCTTTGTGATCGGCAACCCGGTGCTGCCGGTGCGGCGTGGTGAGATGCAATGCAAGAGCCTGGCCATGGCCATCGAAGTGTGGGACGACCAGGGCCGGCCCCTGATCGGAGAGAAAGGCGAACTGGTGTGCACTCGGCATTTCCCTGCCATGCCCATCGGGCTGTGGAACGACCCGCAGCAGCAGAAACTGCGCGCTTCGTATTTCAGTCAGTTCCCCGGTGTATGGGCCCAGGGTGACTATGCCGAGCAACGCGCCAACGGCAGCCTGTTGATCCACGGGCGTTCCGATGCGGTGCTCAACCCCGGCGGCGTGCGCATTGGCACCGCCGAGATTTATCGCCAGGTGGAAAAGGTCCCGCAGGTGCTGGAAAGCCTCGCCATCGGCCAACATTGGCAGGACGACGTGCGCGTGGTGCTGTTTGTGCGCCTGGATGATGGAATTGAACTGGACGAGGCGCTGCAACAGCAGATCCGCCAGGTGATTCGCGCCAACACCACACCGCGCCATGTACCGACCAAGATCCTCGCTGTCACGGATATCCCCCGCACCATCAGTGGCAAAATCGTCGAATTGGCGGTGCGTAACGTGGTGCATGGCGAGCCGGTGAAAAACACCGATGCCCTGGCCAACCCCCAGGCACTGGAGCAATTTCGCGACAGAGCTGAGCTGGCTTATTAGATGAAAGGTTTCAGCGCTGACGCAGCGTTTTGAAGAAAAACCCTCAAGGCATGCTATTTTTCCGGGGTAGCCACCCGTTGCCGCTCCTTGGGATAATGGGTGTTGTCATTTTTCAAAGCGTCATGCTCAGGGCTTTTTATGAATGGAACATCCACCGGTAGCGAAGCCGCTGCGTTGATCAAGCGGCTGGACTGGGCGCAAAGCCCACTCGGTGAGGCCAGTGAGTGGCCGCAAAGCCTGCGCACTGCCGTTGATATCGTCGTGCATTCGCCCATGCCGATGGTACTGCTGTGGGGCCCGCACCTCACGCAACTCTATAACGATGGCTTTGCACACCTGATTGGCAGCAAGCACCCCGGCGCCCTCGGCCAGCCGGCGCACCACACTTGGCCAGAGCTTGAAAGCTTCGCCGCGCCGGTGTACGACGCCGTGCTCGGCGGCCAGGTGCGCACCTTCAGCGAGCAACGCTTTGTGCTGCATCGCCAGGGCTGCGATACCGAAATCTGGCTGGATCTGACCTACAGCCCGGTGCGCGATGAAAGCTGCCGGGTAGCCGGCATTCTGGTCACGGCCATTGAAACCAATGAGCGACGCAGCAAAACCCTCGAACTGCAACAGCGCTCCGAAGCAAGCCTCAAGGCCCAGCACAACACCGAGCAACGCCTGCAACTCGCGTTGGCGGCCACAGACGCGGTGGGTACCTGGGACTGGGATATCGGTGAAGACCGCTTCATCGCCGACGCCCATTTCGCCTACCTGCATGGCGTCGACCCCAACGATTCAAGCCTGCTGCCCATCAGCGCCTACCTGCACGGCGTGCATCCCGAAGACCGGGGCACGGTGACGCGTAGCATCAAGCATTGCATCACCCATGGCACCGAGTACGCCGAGGAATACCGCCTGCAACAGGCCGATGGCCAGGTGCGCTGGGTGTTCGCCCGTGGCCGCTGCTACAAGGATCAACAGGGCCGGCCGGCGCGGTTCCTCGGCGCCGCGCTGGACCTCACCGAGCGCAAAAACACCGAGCAGGCCTTGCGCCAGAGCCAGACCGAGCTGCAACTGATCATCAACGCCATGCCGGTATTGATCGGCTACGTTGACCACGAACAGCGCTTTCGCCTCAACAACAGCGCTTACCTCGAGTGGTATGGCAAAACGCCCCAGGAGCTGTACGGCAAGACCATCCGCGAAGTGCTCGGCGACGAGGTGTATGCCGGGCGCGCAGACAAGATCGCCGCCGCGCTCAAGGGCAAGGCGTGCAGCTTCATGACGGTGACGCCTCATCGCGACGGCCGCCCCCGCCATGCGCTGATGAAGTACCTGCCGCGGTTTAGCAGTGACGGCTCGGTGAATGGTTTCTACATCTTTGTGATCGACGAGACCGAACGCAAGCTCACCGAAGAGGCCCTGCGCCACCTCAACGAGAACCTTGAAGAACGCGTGGCCCAGCGCACCCAGGCGCTGGCCGAGGCCAACCAGCGCCTGCAGAACGAGATGTTCGAGCGCGAACGTGCAGAAGATGCCCTGCGCCATGCGCAGAAGATGGAAGCGGTCGGTCAGCTCACCGGCGGTATCGCCCATGACTTCAACAATATGCTCACCGGCATCATCGGCAGCCTGGACCTGATGCAGCGCTATATCGCCGCCGGGCGCAGCGACGATATCGGCCGTTTTGCCGATGCTGCCGTGTCCTCCGCGCACCGTGCCGCCGCCCTTACCCACCGGCTGCTGGCGTTCTCGCGGCGCCAGTCACTGGACCGTCGCCCCACCGACCCCAACCAACTGGTGGCGTCCCTGGAGGACCTGTTCCGGCGTACCAAGGGCGCGCATATCGAACTCAAGGTACAACTGGGCAAGGACATCTGGCCGGTGAACACCGACGCCAGTCAACTGGAAAACGCCCTGCTCAACCTGGTGATCAACGCCCGCGACGCCATGCCCGACGGCGGCGAGCTGCTGATCGAAACCGCCAACAGTTACCTGGACGGCACCGACATCACCACCCTGGAACCGGTCAAGGCCGGCGACTATGTGATGCTTGGCGTGAGCGACAACGGCAGCGGCATGGCGCCGAAAATCCTCGCCAAGGCGTTCGACCCGTTCTTCACCACCAAACCCATCGGCCAAGGCACTGGCCTTGGGTTGTCGATGATCTACGGTTTTGCCCAGCAATCCGGCGGCCACGTGACCATCCAGAGCGAACCGGGCCAGGGCACCTGCGTGCGCCTGTACCTGCCGCGTTTGTATGGCACCGCACTGGAAAGCAGCCTGCCTACCAGCCTGACCGAAGCCCCCGTGGCCCTGGCCGGTGAAGCGGTGGTGGTGGTCGAGGACGACCCGGCGGTGCGCATGCTGGTGGTCAATGTACTTGACGAACTGGGCTATACCGCGCACCAGGCGGCGGATGCGCGTGCGGCGCTGCCGTTGCTGGAATCGGATTTGCGCGTGGACTTGCTGGTGACCGACGTTGGCTTGCCCGGCATGAACGGCCGGCAACTGGCGGAAATCGCCCGCCAGCATCGCCCCGGCCTGCGCGTGCTGTTCATGACCGGTTATGCCGAGAAAGCCGCCGAACGCCAGGGGTTCCTGGAGGACGGCATGGACATGGTCGCCAAGCCTTTTTCCATTGACCTGTTGGCCAACAAAATCCGTAGCATGATCGGCGTCGAGGCCTGAGTTCAGGCATAATCGCGCGCCGTCGCACAGCTGGTAGAGCCCCATGAAAGCCCAAGCCCGTCATATCCTGGTGAAAACCAGCGAAGAAGCCGAACAACTCAAGCAGCGCATTGCCAAAGGCGAAGCCTTTGATGTGCTGGCCAAGAAGTACTCCACCTGCCCGTCGGGCAAACGCGGTGGTGACCTGGGCGAAGTGCGGCCCGGGCAGATGGTGGGGGCGATTGATGCGGTGATCTTCAAGAAACCGGTGAAGGTGGTGCACGGGCCGATCAAGAGCAAGTTTGGGTATCACCTGGTGCAGGTGTTTTACCGCGATTGAGTGGATGGCTTCAGTCCGATCGTTCCCACGCTCTGCGTGGGAATGCCTCACTGGACGCTCTGCGTCCGCTTCTGGGACGCGGTGCGTCCCGGGCTGCACTCCCACGCAGAGCGTGGGAACGATCAGTGATCATCTCGGTATCAGCGCCCCGGGCACCTGAATCACCCGGCTTGCCAACCGATGCCCCGCCAGTGCGGCGTCTTGGGGCGAGTCACCCTTGAGTCGACAGGCCAAATACGCCGCACTGAACGAATCCCCCGCCGCCGTGGTGTCCACCACCTTCTCCACTTTCAACGACGGCACCGCAAAGCGCTCGCCCGCGCAACGAATCAGGCACGCATCCGCTCCCCGCTTGAGCACCACTTCTGCAATCGACGGGTACGCCGCAAACACCTGCTCGCTATCCTCATAGCCAAACAACGCGCGCTCGTCATCCTCGGTGAGCAAGGCAATGTCCACTTCGGCCAACACCCTGCGATACGCCTCACGAGCCGTTTGCACATCGGCCCACAACCGGGGCCGGTAGTTGTTATCGAACACCACCCTGGCGCCGCGCCGGCGGGCTTCGATCAGCGCCTGCAGTAAACGCTCACGCCCGATGTCTCCCAGCACGGCCAAGGTAATGCCGCTGAAATACACCACATCATAGCCCGGCAGGGCCGCCAGCACCGGCTCGGCGGCAGGCGTGGTGAAGCAGTCGCGCACGGCCGCCTCGTTGCGCCAGTAGAGGAATTTACGTTCGCCCTGGGCGTCGGTCTGGATGCAATACAAGCCCGGCAGGCGCCCAGGCAGACGCTGGACCCTGTCCAGGCCAAGGCCTTCGGCGTGCCAATGCTCACACATGGCATCGCTGAAGCTGTCATCGCCCAGGGCGGTGACGTAGTCAACGCTGCCGGCATCGCCCAGCTCGCGGCGCAGGTACACCGCGGTGTTCAAGGTGTCACCGCCGAAGCTCTGGTGCAGGCTGCCGTCGGCGCGGTGTTGCAGTTCGATCATGCATTCGCCGATGAGGGCGATGCGGGGGTGGATGTTCATGGCAAAGTTCTCAGGTGTGCTGGAGGGCCCCATCGCGGGCAAGCCCGACTCCCATATTCGACTGCATTCCTTCAGTTAAAACGCGGTCACTGTGGGAGCTGGCTTGTCGGGTCGCCGCATCGCTGCGATAGCCGCGACTCGGTCTAGAAGCAGGTATGCAGAGACTCGACCACCTGCAACTGCTCATCCACCAGGCACCCCACCTGCCACTTGTCAAAGGTCAGGCAAGGGTGGGACGTACCAAAGGAAATGATGTCGCCAATACGCAATTCAACCTCCGGCGCCACAGTCATGAACGCATGCTGGTCCATCACCGCCGTGACCTTGCACCCGCTCACATCATCACCTTGCGCCGGCACGATCCCGGCCCTGTAGCGCTTGAGCGGCACTGGCAAACCGGCGTCGTAGGCCACGTCGCGCTTGCCCAGGGCAACCACCGCAAAACCAGGCTCCGGCAGCGACTGCACATGCGCCCAGACTTCCATTGCCGGGCGCAGGCCCTCGTTGAGGTCGCTGCGGCGTTCGAGTACGCAGCACTGCGCCTCTTTATAGATGCCATGGTCGTGGGCCACGTAACTGCCAGGGCGCAACACGCTGAGGAAGCGGCCGGCGGCGTTCTGCGTTTCGAACGACTCGGCGATCAGGTCGTACCAGGCCGAGCCCGATGCGGTGATGATCGGCTTGGGCAGGTCGAACAGGCCGCTGTCTTGCAGTTCCACCGCCAGGCTCACCAGGCTGGCGGCGAAGGCGCGGATACCGCTGATGGCGTGCTCGCCGTGGATCACGCCTTCGTAACCCTCGATACCGGTGAGGGCCAAGGCCGGCTGGGCCTGGATCGCCTTGGCCAGGTCGCGCACTTGCTGCTCGCTGCGGCAGCCGCACCGGCCACCGACCACGCCGTACTCGATCATCACGTTGAGGCGCTGGCCACGGGCGGCGAAGAACAGGCCCAGGTCGGCGACGTTGTCCGGGTGATCGACCATGCAATGGAAGTCAAAATCCTTGTCGGCCAGCAGGTCGGCGATCAAGGCCATGTTCGCCGCGCCCACCAGTTGGTTGGCCATCAGCACGCGACGCACGCCGCTGGCGTAGGCGGCGCGGGTCTGCACGGCGGTAGCCAGGGTGATGCCCCAGGCACCGGCGGCGATCTGGCGCTGGAACAGCGCGGGCATCATGCTGGTCTTGCCGTGGGGCGCCAGCTCGGCGCCGCTGCTGCGGACAAAGTCCTGCATCCAGCGGATGTTATGTTCCAGGGCGTCACGGTGCAGCACCAGGGCCGGCAGGCTGACATCGCGAACCAAATGGGCACCGACGGCGGCGGCACCTTTTTCAACGGCATTGAGGGCAGACATGGAAAACTCCTATTCGTTGATGCGCCGGGCCAGGCTGTTGGCACTGTCGATCAGTACCCGGCGATAGTCATGGTAGTTTTTGCTCGCATCAGCCCGGGGGGCGACGATGCACAGGGTCGCGATGCTGATGCCCTGGGCATCGCGCACCGGGGCGGCAAAGCAGTGGGTGAAGGTGTCGGCCACACTGTCGAAGGAGAAGAACCCATCCAGGCTGGCCTGGCGAATCTGCGCCAGAAAGGTGTCCAGCGGCAGGCGCAGGCCATCCGGCAGGATGAAATCGTCGGGATCGATCAGGTCGACGATCTGCTGATCGCTCAAATGCCCCAGCAACAAGCGTCCCGAGGCAGTCCACGGAATGGGCGCGTTTTCACCGATGTCCGAAGAAATACGGAAATGCCGCTGGCCTTCGCGCATCAGCGCCACCGTGTATTTGCGCCCGTTGAGCAGGCACATCTGCGCGGTTTCGTGGGTCTGGCTGACGATCTCCTGCAAGGCGTGGTCGGCCTCGCGGGTCAGGTCGAAGTGACGCAAGTGTGCCTGGCCGAGGAAATACAGCTGACGCCCCAGATACACGTGGCCGTCCTTGCCCACGGTCTCCAGGATGCGCCGCTCCAGCAACGACGCCACCAGTTCGTAGACCGTGGATTTGGGGCTGCCAATGCCGCTGGCAATATCATTCGGGCGCAGGGGTTGGCCGATTTCCTTGAGAAAATCGAGGATATCGAACGCACGGTCCAGGCCTTTGGCGCGGCGTTTGATGGTGTCTTCGGTCATGGCAGTACTCGGTCCCGTTCCAGATGATCGTTCCCACGCTCTGCGTGGGAATGCATGCGGTGACGCTTTGCGTCACATGCGCGGACGCAGTGCGTCCAAGGCGGTATTCCCACGCAGAGCGTGGGAATGATCAGTTAGGCCTTTTTCTTGTAGGCCACGCAATCGATCTCGACCTTGCAATCGACCATCATATTGGCCTGAACACAGGCGCGCGCCGGTGCGTGCTCCGGGGTGAAGTATTCGCCGAATACCTTGTTGAAACTCCAGAAGTCCCGTGGGTCTTCCAACCACACGCCCACCCGCACCACATCCTTGAGCTCGTAGCCGGCTTCTTCGAGGATCGCCACCACGTTGCGCATCGTCTGGCGGGTTTGCTCGATGATGCCGCCATTGATGATTTCACCGTCCACCGCAGGCACCTGGCCCGACACGTACAGCCAGCCATCGGCTTCCACCGCGCGGGCGAACGGACGTGGCTGGCCGCCACCTGCGGTGCTGCCGGTGCCGTAACGAGTAATGCTCATAAAGTTGCTCCTTGTTAAAAACGAATGTTCTTGAGAAATTCTGCCAGGCGCGGCGACTGCGGCCGTTCGAAGATGTCCTTCGCACTGCCCTGCTCTTCAATGCGGCCCTGGTTCATGAAGACGATCTGGTCCGAGACCTCATAGGCAAAGCGCATCTCGTGGGTGACCAACAACATGGTCATGCCCTCCTCCGCCAACCCCTTGATCACGCTGAGCACTTCGCCCACCAACTCCGGGTCGAGGGCCGAGGTGACTTCGTCGAACAGCATCAGGCTGGGGTTCATGGCAATGGCCCGGGCAATGGCCACGCGTTGTTGCTGACCACCGGACAATTGGCCGGGAAAGTGGTTGCGGCGCTCCAGCAGGCCGACGCGGTCCAGCCATTTTTCGGCCAGCGCTACCGCTTCATCCTTGCCCATTTTCTTGACCTTGAGCAAGCCGAGGGTGACGTTCTGCAGCGCGGTCAGGTGCGGGAACAGGTTGAATTGCTGGAACGCCATGCCGGTCATTGCGCGGTGCTGGGCGATCACCCGCTCCGGGTGGCGTACACGCTTGCCGCCGACATCGCTGTAGCCGATGGACTCGCCATCCAGGGTGATCTGCCCGCCCTGGAACTCTTCCAGCAGGTTCACGCAGCGCAGCAAGGTGGTCTTGCCCGAGCCGCTGGAGCCGATCAACGTCACCACATTGCCGCGCTGCATGGACAGGTCGACGCCCTTGAGCACTTCCACCTGGCCGTATTGTTTACGCAGGCCACGAATGTCCAGCAGCGCTGGGTTGGTTTGAGCTTGGTTCATGGCAAGGCCACCCGCTTTTCAATGTAGCGCCCGAATAATTCGATGGCGTAGTTGATGACAAAGAACAGAAAACCGGCGAACAGGTAGAACTCCAGGGTCATGAAGGTGCGCGCGATCACCTGCTGGGTACTGAGCAGCAATTCGGCCACACCGATCACCGACAGCAAGGTGGAAGCCTTGACGATTTCCGTAGAGGAGTTCACCCAGGTCGGCAAGATCTGCCGCAGCGCCTGGGGCAACAGCACGTAGCCCAGGGACTGATAGAACGTCAGGCCAATCGCCTTGCCCGCTTCCAATTGCCCACGGGGAATGGCCTGCAGCGCGCCGCGCACGATTTCCGATACATGGGAGCCACAGAACAAGGTGAGCCCGACAGCACCGGCCTGGAACGCACTGATTTGCCAGCCAAGGGCGGGCAGCATGTAGAAACATGCCAACACCAGCACAAACACCGGCGTGCCACGGATCAAATCGACATACAGACGGAACGGCGCACGCATCCAGAACTTGCCGTAGGTGAGGATCAACCCGGCGACGATGCCGATCAGGGTGCCAAAGACAATCGCCAGCGCCGAGACCGCCACGCTGGCCTGAAAGCCGGCCCAGAGGGTCTCGCGGGCGATCCACAATTCATGCAGCCAACTGGGGGATTCGTACATGAGGCCCTTCCTTAACGACGGATAGCCAAACGCTGTTCCAGGTAACGGAGCAGCATGGCAATCAGGTAACAGGCAGCCACGTAGAGCGCGGTCGTGACCAGCCAGGTTTCAATCACCCGGTAGCTTTCGACGTTGATCTTGCGGGCGTAATAGGTCAGTTCCGGCACCGCGATCGCGGCGGCCAGGGAGGTGTCCTTGAACAGCGAGATGAAGTTGTTCGAGAGTGCCGGCAACACGTTGCGCAGCATCACCGGCACGGTGATGTAAGCGCGAATCCGCCACTCCCCCAGGCCGATGGCCAGGCCGGCTTCCCGCAAGCCCTTGGGAATATTCACCAGGCCTGCGCGGAATACCTCGGTGAGATAGGCGCCGGCATACAGCGACAGGGTGATGATGAACGAGGGAATCTTATCCAGCCGAATGCCCAGGGAGGGCAAGGCGAAGTAGATCAACAGGATCAACACCAGGATCGGGGTGTTGCGCACCACGGTGACATACACCGAGGCAATAATACGCAACGCGCGGTGCCTGGAAAGCATGGCAAACGCCATCAACAGGCCGATCACGCAGCCGATGGCGATCGACAGCAAAGCCAACTGTAGCCCAAGGCCGAGCCCCGCCAGCAAGGTGTCGAAATCACGCCAGACTGCGGCAAAGTTCAACTGATAGTTCATGGTCAGCAGCACCTGAAGGGGGCGTGTTCAGGCACGCCCCTGTTGTTGCGGGTCACTTGAATTCCACGGGAAAACCAATCGCCGGTTCTGGCAGGTCCACGCCGAACCACTGCTTGAACGAGGCTTTGTAGGCGGGGAATTCCACACCGGTCATGGCTTCGTGCAGCGCGGTGTTGACGAAATTCAGCCAGTCCTGGTCGCCGCGCTTGACCGCACAGGCATAGGTTTGCGGGCTCCAGGCGTAGGTGGGGCTGCGGTAGCGGCCAGGGTTCTGCACCATCAGGTATTTGACCGAGGACTGATCGGTGGCGGCGGCATCGGCGCGGCCTGAGTTCACGGCCTGGTACATCAAGTCGACACTGTCGTACTGGTCGACCTTGGCCTTGGGCAGCGCCTGGTGCACCAACTCTTCGGCGTATACGTTTTGCAGCACTGCCACGGTAACGTCATCACCTGCGGCTTGGAGATCTTCGATTTCCTTGTACTTGCTGTTGTTGGGCAGCAGCAGGCCGACGCCTTCCCGGTAGTACGGCAGGGTGAAGGCCACCTGCTGCGCACGGCTGGCGGTGACGGTGATGAACTGGCAGCTCATGTCGACCTTGTCGGTGAGCAGGTTGGGAATACGTGCATCGGATGACTGCACCACAAACTCCACCTTGCTCGGGTCATTGAACAAGCCTTTGGCCACGATGCGGCCGATGTCGATATCAAATCCCTGCAACTTGCCATCCGCTCCCTGGAAGTGCCACGGCGCATTGGTACTGCCTGTACCTACGATCAAGTGCCCACGCTTGAGCACATCATCGAGCTTGCTGTCCGCCGCCTGCACAACGCTGGCGAGGGAAGCCGATGCAGCGACGAGAAAAACACACGCTTTGAATACGGAAGGTCGGTGATGCATGACAAGCACTCCAGGGATTGTGTATTCCGCTATACCGGAACTTGGTATGTAACAACGGAATAGACAGCAGAAAGTGTGCCATAGGTGCTCATGGAAAGACATGCGCCCCGCAAATGCCTTTTGGATCAGTCAGATAGCGGCCTGATGGGAATGCGGCGCCTGCCCGTGAGTACAAACGCTTTGCTACGCAAGACCTCAAACCCTGTTACTGCGCACCAATACCGAACACCTGGGCTACCCTCTAAGAGCGTGCTTGCTCGCCCTTACATGGAACCCTGACTGATGAAACTGCGATATATCTTGCCCGTGCTTTTGCTCGGGGTGGCTGGCAACGCCCTGGCCAGTAGCGACCGCCGTGAATGCAAGGAAGAACTGCAGAAACTCAAGGAAGCCTTCAGCACCGACTACACCGCCCAGAATCACCATGGCTATCGCCGGGCCAAGGCCTCCCGCGACAATGAGGAATACGAGAAGTGCGCGAGCCAGGCCCGCAAGGCCAGGGAGCGCATAGAGCGCGAGGCAGACCTGTGAAGGTTGACAGTAGACGGTGGCAAGCCACGGGCTTAGCGTTGGCAAACACCCACGCGGCTTGAAGGGAGATCACCATGGGAATGGCCACCCGCATC
This sequence comes from Pseudomonas sp. PA-7-1E, assembly GCF_021605325.1. NCBI lineage: Bacteria > Pseudomonadati > Pseudomonadota > Gammaproteobacteria > Pseudomonadales > Pseudomonadaceae > Pseudomonas > Pseudomonas sp. PA-7-1E. Next base: position 30,717 of record NZ_WKFA01000016.1, on the reverse strand, counting down.
ATTTCCAGCGCCAAAGCGTTCGAACGCGTACTGAATACACCGCGCCCGGTGTTCCTCCTGTTTGTATCAGAGCACTGCCCCGCTTGCGCGCAGGCAGGCTCCTTGTTCGAACAGCACGCCTGGCAGCATCCCTGGGTCGTGAGCCTGGTACTCGATTGCGCCCATACGCCGAGGCACCCTGACGTGTCAGGCACCCCGACGCTGCTGATCTATCGCAAGGGCGCCCTGGTGGAACAACACAAAGGTTTGGGCCCCCTTGAAGAACAAGAGCAGTACGTGAAGAACATCTTCAGCCGTTATGACCTGAGCAAGGGTGCAAGTGCACTTGCGTCACTCGACGCTCCTCCACTTCAGCCACGGTCAAACGCCAGCCTTCATGTTCCAGGCTATCGCCCACCACCGGCAGGCGGTCAAGCAGGCTCATCACCAAACCTGCCAGGGTTTGATAATCCTCGGTCGTCACCGCCTTGAAGCCCGTGCGTTGACGCACCAGGTTGAGGTTCAAGGCGCCATTGGCACGGAAGCCATCGCCTTGCTCGACAATATCGGGCCCTTCGATTTCGCTGGCATCGGGCAATTCACCGGCGATGGATTCCAGAATATCCGTCATGCTCAATACGCCCATGAAGTCGCCGAATTCGTTGATCACGAACGCGATGTGAGTGGACTCCTGGCGCATCTGCTCCAGGGCATTGAGGATCGAAAAGCTCTCCAGCAGGTTGATCGCCCGACGCGCCAGGTGTTCCAGGTTCGGCTCGTTGCCGGCCAGGTACTCCTTGAGCAACTCCTTCTTGTGCACAAAACCCAGGGGCTCATCCACCGCACCGTTACGGATCAACGGCAGACGCGAGTATGACGAGTGCATCAGTTTCAGACGGATCGTCTCGGGGTCATCCGCCAGGTCGATGCAATCAACCTTGGCCCTTGGGGTCATCAGGGTGCGAATCGGCCGCTCGGCCAGTTGCAGCACGCCGCTGATCATCACCCGTTCGCGTCGGTCAAACAGCGGACCCTGCGCAGCATCCGGCTCGCCCAGCAGGTCAGCCACGTCTTCACCCACCTCTTCCACCGCCAGGCTGCGGCCGCCCAACAAGCGCATCACCGCATGGGCGGTACGCTCACGCACCGGCAACACGCCCTGCGCCGACTTCTTGCGACGGGCTCGGGCGATCTGGTTGAACACCTCGATCAGAATCGAGAAGCCAATGGCCGCGTACAAGTAGCCCTTGGGAATATGGAAGCCCAGGCCTTCGGCGGTCAGGGCGAAACCGATCATCATCAGGAAGCCCAGGCACAGCATGATCACGGTGGGGTGCGCATTGACGAAACGGGTCAGCGGCTTGCTCGCCACGATCATCAGGCCGATGGACACGATCACGGCGATCATCATCACCGCCAGCTCGTCAACCATGCCCACGGCGGTAATCACCGCGTCGAGGGAGAACACCGCATCCAGCACCACGATCTGCGCGACGATCGGCCAGAACATGGCGTAAGCCACACTGCCCTTGTGCTGCGCCACATGGCCTTCAAGGCGCTCATGCAATTCCATGGTGGCCTTGAACAGCAGGAATATACCGCCGAACAGCATGATCAGGTCACGGCCGGAGAAGCTCTTGTCGAACACCTCGAACAGCGGCTGGGTGAGGGTCACCAACCAGGAAATACTCGCCAACAGGCCCAGGCGCATCAGCAGCGCCAGGGATAAACCGATCAAACGTGCACGGTCACGCTGCTCCGGCGGCAACTTGTCCGCCAGGATCGCGATAAACACCAGGTTGTCGATACCCAGCACCAGTTCCAGCACAATCAAGGTCGCAAGGCCGAGCCAGGCCGTAGGATCCGCTAACCATTCCATTTATAAATTCTCTGTCTTTAAAGTGTTCAGAACGCCGGGCACGGCAAAGTGCGGTCATGCGACCGGGACAAGGTTAGTTGACGGAATACGGGGTGCTTCAGCGGGAACAGCGACAGCGGTTGTCTTGGGGAAAGACGACTGGGAGGCTCCGAGAGGGTGTTCATGCAAGTCCTGAAATGACAAAAGGACTTGAATCCTACATTCGAAATACAAATTTCCCACAACGCAAAACTATTACAAAACCTGTAAACCCCATCAGAAGCACAGCAACTCTTGTGGGAGCTGGCCTGCGATGCCGGCACCTCGATGCATGATCGTTCCCACGCTCTGCGTGGGAATGCCGCCTTTGACGCTCCGCGTCCCACACGCGCAAGGATGACGCGGAGCGTCACAGGATGCGTTCCCACGCTGGAGCGTGGGAACGATCTGTATCAGGTTTTACGAGTGGCATCGTCCAGCGCCAGGATGGTGTGGGCATTGGTGACGGTGGTCGCCAGCGTATTGATCACCCCCGAACGCAACGCCCCCAAGGTCGCCGCCGCCTTGGTGTTCTCGCTGGCAATCGCCACCACATCCGGGATGCGAAACAGCTCCTGCACCGTCAACCCGATCACGCGCCCCTGGATGGCGTTGACCGCCGGCTGGCCGTGAATGTCGATAAAGTCATAGCCCATCATGTCGCCCACGGTGCCAGACAACCGCGCCTGGGCGATTTCCTGGGGCGAGAACCAGCCCATGCGCACCATGTTGCTGTTCTCGCTCATGTCGCCGATGCCGATCAGGGCGATATCGGCACGGCGGGCGCGGTCAAGGGTCGAACGCACCGTGTCGTTGTTGATCAGCACCCCGCGCAGTTCCGGGTTGGCCACCAGCGCCGGGGCGTACAGGCTTTCACTTTCGCCACCAAAGCGCAGGGCCAGGCGTCGGCAGATGTGGTCAGGGTTCATGTATTCGCCGGCCTTGAGCGAACCGCCGATGGCACACACGAAAGTGCAGTTGCGGGTCACCGGCAGAAACACGTTATCGGCCACCGCGCCGACGTTACGCCCCATGCCCACGGCAACGATCATCCCATCACTCAGGGTCTTGTTGAGGTAGTTGGCGACCAGGCTGGCGACCGCCGAGCGCTGGGTGTCGGGGTCGCTGTGGTCGACCGCGATCAAGGCGCGGTCGAGCTTGAAGCGCTCTACCAGCGCCCGCTCCAGCTCGTTGTTCATCGCCGGGTGCTGCAACACGCGCACCTCGACGATCCCTTCATCCCGAGCACGCTTGAGCAGGCGGCTGACTTTGGCCCGCGACAGGTCAAAGCGCTTGGCAATGGCCTCCTGAGTGACGTTCTCAAGGTAATAGAGCATCGCCACTTCGGTCATCTGATCGATATCACTGGCCATGCGCTGGGCACTGTCACTCATGGGGGCGGGCTTCCGTTTCGGCGTCAAAGGCGCATTCTCCCGACTCTTGCCCCGCGCCGTCCACTACTGATGCCCATCGCGCTCGATCGCATTGATGCGTTCGACCTTGGCCCCGGACCGCGCCGCTTCGAACTCCGAGGCCAAAAACGCACTGACGATGCTTTTGGCCAACTCCGCACCGATGACCCGCGCACCGATGGAGAGGATTTGCGCATCGTTACTCTTGCGCGCCCGCTCCGCCGAGTAGGTGTCATGGGCCTGGGCCGCACGGATACCCAGCACCTTGTTGGCCGAGATGGCCATGCCTATGCCGGTGCCGCATACCAGCACGCCGAGGCGCTGTTGCCCGGCATTGATGGCGGTGGCCACGGCCAGGGCGATGTCCGGGTACAGCACCGGCACCGTTGAATGCGTACCGAAGTCGGTCACCGGGTATCCCAACGCCTCGATATGGCGCTTCAACAACTCTTTGAGCTCAAAACCCGCTTCATCACATCCGATAGCCACCGGGAAAGGTGTGTTCATGGCGCCAAACTCCACTGATCAAATGATCACTTAGTGAAATATCTCTCACCCATTTCGCAAGCATTCACCCCTTACTGTCAAGCGAGATTTAACTGACCTGCCAGTCAAAGCCCTATACCAAGGCAATAACCGCGTCAAAGATGAGAATCACACCTTTTAAGTGAAAGAGATTGACTGATCAGAATTTCATTTGATACACATATGATCACAGCGAAACATGACTGTGCGACCTAATAAGAATTCACAGCACGAGGACACGCCGATGGCCACGCCATTACTGCTCCAGGCTGAACACGTCGCCAAGGCTTACGCCGGGGTACCAGCCCTGCGCGACGGGCGCCTTTCTCTGCGCGCCGGCAGCGTCCACGCCCTGTGCGGCGGCAACGGTGCCGGCAAGTCAACCTTCCTGAGCATCCTGATGGGCATCACCCAGCGTGACGCCGGCAGCATTCTGCTCAACGGCGCACCGGTGCAGTTCAATCGCCCGAGTGAAGCCTTGGCGGCGGGGATCGCAATGATCACCCAGGAGCTCGAACCCATCCCCTACATGACCGTCGCCGAAAACATCTGGCTGGGCCGCGAACCGCGCCGCGCCGGTTGCATCGTCGACAGCAAGGCCCTCAACCGCCGCACCCGTGAACTGCTCGAAAGCCTGGAGTTCGACGTCGACGCCACCAGCCCCATGCACCGCTTGAGCGTGGCGCAGATGCAATTGGTGGAAATCGCCAAGGCGTTCAGCCATGACTGCCAGGTGATGATCATGGACGAGCCCACCTCGGCCATCGGCGAGCGCGAGGCCGAAACCCTGTTCAAGGCGATTCGCCGCCTTACCGCGCGCGGCGCCGGCATCGTGTACGTGTCCCATCGACTGAGCGAACTGGCGCAGATCGCCGATGACTACAGCATCTTCCGTGATGGCGCCTTTGTCGAAAGCGGGCGCATGGCCGATATCGACCGCGACCACCTGGTGCGCGGCATTGTCGGCCAGGAACTGACGCGCATCGACCACAAGGCGGGCCGCGAATGTGCGGCCAGCACCTGCCTGCAAGTCGACAACCTGAGCCGCAACGGTGAGTTCCACGACATCAGCCTGCAACTGCGCCGTGGCGAGATCCTCGGCATTTATGGGTTGATGGGCTCCGGGCGCAGTGAATTCCTCAATTGCATCTACGGCCTGACCGTGGCGGATTCCGGCAGCGTTACCTTGCGAGGCAAGCCCATGCCCATCGGGCAGCCCAAGGCGACCATCGACGCCGGCATGTCGCTGGTTACCGAAGACCGCAAGGACAGCGGCCTGGTGCTGACCGGCAGCATCCTGTCGAACATTGCACTGTCGGCCTATAAGCGCTTGTCGAGTTGGTCGCTGATCAACGCACGTAAAGAAGCGCAACTGGCCGAGGAGATGGTCAAGCGCTTGCAGATCAAGACCAGCTCCCTGGAGCTGCCGGTGGCATCAATGAGCGGCGGCAACCAGCAAAAGGTGGTGCTCGCCAAATGCCTGTCCACCGAGCCGGTATGCCTGCTCTGCGATGAACCCACCCGCGGCATCGACGAAGGCGCCAAACAGGAGATCTACCACCTGCTCGACCAGTTCGTGCGCGCCGGTGGCGCAGCCATTGTGGTGTCGTCGGAAGCACCGGAACTGCTGCACTTGAGCGACCGCATCGCCGTCTTCAAAGGCGGCCGGCTGGTCACTATCAGCACCGACACCGCCCTTTCCCAGGAAGCCTTGTTGAGTCTTGCCTCATGAATGCCAAAACCATCGTTGCTCCCGTTACTGCCGCGCCGCGCAACCGCCTGCGCCTGTCCCTCGACCGCTTCGGCCTGCCGCTGGTGTTTATCCTGCTGTGCGTGGTGATGGCGTTTTCCAGCGAATACTTCATGACCTGGCGCAACTGGATGGACATCCTGCGCCAGACCTCCATCAACGGCATTCTCGCCGTGGGCATGACCTATGTGATCCTGACCAAGGGCATCGACCTGTCGGTGGGGTCGATCCTGGCGTTCGCCGGGTTGTGCAGCGCCATGGTCGCCACCCAGGGTTATGGCCTGTTGGCGGCGGTCAGCGCGGGGATGTTTGCCGGCGCGATGCTCGGGGTGGTCAATGGTTTCATGATCGCCAACCTGTCGATCCCGCCGTTCGTGGCCACCCTCGGCATGCTCAGCATCGCCCGGGGCATGACCTTTATTCTCAACGACGGCAGCCCGATCACCGACCTGCCCGACGCCTACCTGGCCCTGGGCATCGGCAAGGTCGGCCCGGTGGGCGTGCCGATCATCATCTTCGCCGTGGTCGCGCTTATTTTCTGGATGGTGCTGCGCTACACCACCTACGGCCGTTATGTGTACGCGGTGGGCGGCAATGAAAAAAGCGCGCGCACATCGGGCATTGGCGTGCGCAAGGTGATGTTCTCGGTCTACGTGGTCTCGGGCCTGCTCGCCGGGTTGGCCGGCGTGGTGCTGTCGGCACGCACCACCTCTGCCCTGCCCCAGGCCGGGGTTTCCTATGAGTTGGACGCGATTGCCGCGGTGGTGATCGGTGGCACCAGTTTGTCCGGCGGTACCGGCAGCATTGTCGGCACCTTGTTCGGGGCACTGTTGATCGGCGTGATCAACAACGGCCTGAACCTGCTCGGCGTGTCCTCCTATTACCAGCAGGTCGCCAAGGGCCTGATCATCGTGTTTGCAGTACTGATCGACGTGTGGCGCAAGAAGAAACGCTGAAGAACGACCCATAACAATAACTGGAGTTCTACTTATGAAACTGGGTACCACCCTGGCCGCTGCGGCGGCCCTCTCCCTGCTCGCCAGCAGTATCGCCCTGGCCGCCGACGGCAAGACCTACAAGATCGGCGCAGCCGTCTATGGCCTCAAGGGTCAGTTCATGCAGAACTGGGTCCGCGAGCTCAAGGAACATCCGGCCGTCAAGGATGGCACCGTGCAGTTGACCGTGTTCGACGGCAACTACGACGCCCTGACCCAGAACAACCAGATCGAAAACATGGTGACCCAACGCTACGACGCGATTCTGTTCGTACCGATTGATACCAAGGCCGGCGTCGGTACCGTCAAGGCCGCCATGAGCAACGACGTGGTGGTCATCGCCTCCAATACGAAAGTAGCCGATGCCAGCGTGCCGTATGTGGGTAACGACGACGTGGAAGGCGGCCGCCTGCAGGCCCAGGCCATGGTCGACAAGCTCAATGGCAAAGGCAACGTGGTGATCATCCAGGGCCCGATTGGCCAGTCGGCGCAGATCGACCGGGAAAAAGGCGAGCTGGAAGTGCTGGGCAAACACCCGGACATCAAGATCATCGAAAAGAAAACCGCCAACTGGGACCGCGCCCAGGCCATGACGCTCACCGAAGACTGGCTCAACGCCCACCCCAAGGGCATCAATGGCGTGATCGCCCAGAATGACGACATGGCCCTGGGCGCCGTGCAGGCGTTGAAGTCCCATGGCCTCACCTCCAAGAATGTGCCCGTGACCTCTATCGACGGCATGCCGGATGCGATCCAGGCGGCGAAAAAGGACGAAGTCACCACCTTCCTCCAGGATGCCCAGGCCCAGTCCCAAGGCGCGCTGGACGTAGCGTTGCGCGCCCTGGCCGGCAAGGACTACAAGCCACAATCGGTGATCTGGGAGCGCTATGCCAAAGACGTGAAATGGGGTGACGGCACGGCCAAGAACTACATCCTGCCCTGGGTGCCGGTGACCAATGCCAATGCGGACGCGCTGTACAAGCAAGTCAGCGGCGGTAAGTAGTTTGATCGTTCCCACGCTCCGCGTGGGAACGCATCCCGTGACGCTCCGCGTCACTTAACATCGGAACGCAGAGCGTTCCACGCGGCATTCCCACGCAGAGCGTGAGAACGAGGAGTCATTCATGTCTGGTTTCTGGAACCAAGCCTTCGACCTCAGCGGCCGTTGCGCGGTGATCACCGGTGGCGCCGCCGGCATCGGCCTGGCCTGCGCCACCTTGCTGGCGGAACGCGGCGCAAGGGTGGCGCTGCTGGACCGCGACCCGGCCGTGGTCGAGGCGGCCGCCAGCCTGGGTGCCGGGCACCTTGGCATTGCCGTCGACCTCGGGAGGATCGACCAGATACAACCGACCGTCGACAAGGTGTTCGCGCATTTCCAGCGCCTGGATTACCTGATCAACAGTGCAGGCGTGGTGCTGCTGGACAAGGCCATCGAGGTCAGCGAAAGCGCCTGGGACACCACCCTGGACATCAACCTCAAGGCCAGTTTTTTCATGGCTCAGGCCTGCGCCAGGCACATGATCGCCCAGGGCGGCGGGCGCATCGTCAACCTGGCGTCCCAGGCTGCCGTGATTGGCCTGGACCGTCACGTCGCCTACTGCGCCAGCAAAGCCGCCATCGTCGGCATGACCAAAGTATTGGCCATGGAGTGGGCGCCGCAGATCAACGTCAACGCCATCTCCCCGACCATCGTCGAAACCGCCCTGGGCAAAAAAGCCTGGGCGGGCGAGGTGGGTGAGCGGGCCAAATTGCAGATTCCGGCAGGTCGCTTTGCCCAGCCGGAAGAAATCGCCGGGCTGGCGTTGTACCTGCTCAGTGATGCCGCGCAGATGATCACCGGTGCCAACATGGTGATCGACGGCGGCTACAGCATTCAGTAATTCATCGTTATGTCGTGAGGTTTTGTCATGTCCACCGTCACCGAACGCACACCTGAACAACTCGCCCCGAGCATCCCGAAAACCATGCAGGCTGTGGTCTGCCACGGTCCCGAAGATTACCGCCTGGAAACCGTCGACGTGCCCACACCCGGCCCCGACGAGATCCTGACCAAAGTCGAGCTGTGCGGCATTTGCATGGGCGATATCAAGACCTATCGCGGCGCGCCGTCGTTCTGGGGCGATGCCGAACAACCGCGCTACGTGAAGCCACCGATGATCCCCGGGCATGAGTTCGTGTGCCGCGTGGTCGCCCTTGGCCCAGGCGCCGAGAAGCGCGGCGTGGCCGTGGGCGACCGGGTGATCTCCGAGCAGATCGTGCCGTGCTGGGGCTGCCGCTTTTGCAACCACGGCCAGTACTGGATGTGCCAGAAGCACGACCTGTATGGCTTCCAGAACAATGTGCAGGGCGCCATGGCCCAATACATGATCTTCACCAAGGAAGGCATCATCCACAAAGTACCGGAATCCATCGCCCCCGATGAAGCGATCCTGATCGAACCCCTGGCCTGCTCGCTACACGCGGCGGAACGCGCCAACGTCGACCATGACGACATCGTGGTGGTCGCCGGCGCCGGCACCCTGGGCCTGGGCATCATCGGCGCGGTGCGGTTGCGCAACCCGAAAAAACTCATCGTGCTGGACATGAAACCCGAACGCGCCGCCCTCGCCCTGCGCCTGGGCGCCGATGAAGTGTGGAACCCGGCCGAGGTGGATGTGTTGGCGAAGATCCGCGAAATCACCGATGGCTACGGCTGCGACATTTATATCGAGGCGACCGGGCATCACAAGGCGGTGAACCAAGGCCTGGCGATGCTGCGCAAGCTGGGACGCTTTGTGGAATTCAGCGTGTTCAATGACGAGGCCACGGTGGATTGGTCGATCATCGGTGACCGCAAGGAGCTGGATATCCTCGGCTCGCACCTGGGGCCGTATATGTACCCAAGGGCCATAGACTTTATCGGCAACCGCAAGATCGATATGCGCGACGTGGTGACCCACAAGTTTGCGCTGGCGGACTTCAAGGAAGCCTTTGCAGTGATGGAACGCGGCGATAAATCGCTGAAGGTTGTGCTCGAACCCTGATCTCAGTAACAACACAAAACCCTGTGGGAGCTGGCTTGCCTGCTCCCACAATGGAAGGGTGTCGCCCCTTAGAACAAGAACACAGGAACCCGCGTTATGAATCGAGTCATCAACGATCCCGACCAAGTGGTCGAAGACATGCTGCGCGGCATCCTGGTCGCGCACCCCGAACTGCGCCAGTACGAAAGCAACCCACGGGTCATTGTCCGGGCCAGACCGTCCGCCCAGGGCCGCGTCGGCATTGTCACCGGCGGCGGCTCCGGGCATGAACCGGCGTTCCTCGGCTATGTTGGCCCGGGCCTGGTGGATGCGGTGGCCGTCGGCGAGATTTTTTCCTCGCCCACCGCCAAAAGCTTTTTCGACGCCTTCCGCGCCGCCGACCATGGCGCAGGCGTGGCCTGCCTGTATGGCAACTACGCGGGCGACAACATGAACGTGAAGCTGGCAATGAAAATGGCCGCCAGCAAAGACATGCGCATCCGCACCGTGGTCGCCAACGACGACGTGGCCTCCGCGCCCAAGGCCGATATTGCCAAGCGTCGCGGCGTGGCCGGGGAGATCTTCATGTGGAAGATCGGCGGTGCCGCCGCTGCCCAGCATTACGACCTGGACGGCGTGATTCGGGTGGCGCAGAAAACCGTCGACCACTGCCGCTCGATTGGTATCGGCCTTACGCCCTGCACGATAGCCGCGGTGGGCAAGCCGAACTTCCAGATTCCCGACGGCCAGATGGAGCTGGGTATCGGCCATCATGGCGAACCGGGCATCGAAGTCATCCCGATTGAACCGGCCGCCGCCATGGCCGAGCGCATGCTGGCGCCGATCCTCGCCGACCGCGATTTCAACCAGGACGACAGCGTGGTGGTGCTGGTCTCAGGCCTGGGCGCCACCCCGGTGATGGAGTTGTATATTTTCTACGCAGAGGTGGAAAAACAGCTCAAGGCCAAAGGTTTGAAGATTCACCGTTGCTACGTGGGCAACTACTTCACGTCCCTGGAGATGATGGGCGTGACCTTGACCCTGCTCGGCCTCGACGCCGAGCTGAAAACCCTGATCGACCAACCCTGCCGCTCCATCGGCATGACCCAGGCGGAGTGAACCATGAGCCAGCATTTTTCCACCCATGACGGTAGCGCCATTGTCGCCGACCTGGTCAGCGTGATCGTGGCAAACCGGGAGTACCTCAGCGAAGTCGACGGCGCTATAGGCGATGGCGACCATGGCATCAACATGGCCAAGGGCTTTGCCCATTGCGGCCGCACGATCGAAGGCCGCCAACTGACCCTGGCCGAAGCCCTGGATGAACTGACCCTGAGCCTGATGGAAGGCATCGGCGGCTCCATGGGGCCCTTGTATGGCAGCCTGTTTATCGGCATGGCCGACGAAGTGCGCGGCAGTGAAGACATCGACGCCGCCACCTTCGCCCACCTGCTGCGCGGCGGCTTGACCTCGTTGCAGGACATCACCGAAGCGGGCGTGGGCGACAAGTGCTTGATGGACACGTTGATCCCGGCGGTGGAAGCCTTTGAACGGGCGCATGCAGCGGCGCGTTCTTTCAGCGATGCACTCGATGCGATGAAAAGCGCTGCTTCTCAGGGGCGGGATTCGACCAAGGACCTGGTGGCCAAGATTGGCCGAGCCAGTCGTTTGGGTGAGCGTTCCCTCGGCGTTCTGGATGCCGGGGCCGTATCGTGCTGCCTGATCCTTACGCAGTTGGCGGACTCGATTAAACCCCGTTTGACCTGACATGATCGTTCCCACGCTCCGCGTGGGAATGCAGCCTTGGACGCTCCGCGTCCCACCTACGCCAGGGTGACGCAGAGCGTCACTGGAGGCATTCCCACGCGGAGCGTGGGAACGATCGACAAGGGACTACCTGGTTTCAGTACTGGGTTACCAGAACCGCTGCTGGGTCAAGCGGCTCCACCAGGTCAACAGCACCCGGTCCACCGAACCGCTGGCCGCCAGGCCCACGCGCTCCTGCAGGCTCTTACGCTCGGCATAGTGCAAGTGGAACACTTCGGCGGTCTTGGCCTTGGTGGCCAGGTATTCATCGCTGGTTTGCAGCTCATCGACCAGTTGTTTGTCGAGAGCGGCAACCCCCAACCACACTTCGCCAGTGGCCACCTCGTCAATCGCCAACTGCGGGCGGTAACGCGAGACGAAGTTCTTGAACAGCTGATGGGTGATGTCCAGGTCTTCCTGGAACTTCTCCCGGCCCTTCTCGGTGTTTTCGCCGAACACTGTGAGCGTGCGCTTGTATTCACCGGCGGTCAGCACTTCAAAGTCGATGTCGTGCTTTTTAAGCAGGCGATTGACGTTGGGCAACTGCGCCACCACGCCAATGGAACCGAGGATGGCGAAGGGTGCACTGATGATCTTCTCGCCGATGCAGGCCATCATGTAGCCGCCGCTGGCCGCGACTTTGTCGATGCACACGGTCAACGGTACGCCGGCCTGGCGGATACGCGCCAGTTGCGAAGAGGCCAGGCCATAGCTGTGCACCATGCCGCCGCCGCTTTCCAGGCGCAGCACCACTTCATCCTTGGGCGTGGCCAGGCTCAGCAGTGCGGTGATTTCATGGCGCAGGCTTTCGGTGGCCGAGGCCTTGATGTCACCGTCGAAATCCAGCACGAATACCCTCGGCTTGGGCTCGGGCTTCTTCTTGTCTTTCTTCTTTTCAGCTTTGCTTTCGGACTTGCGCAGGGCCTTGAGCTGGTCCTTGTCGAGCAAGCTGGACTCCAGGCGCTCACGCAAGCCCTTGTAGAAATCATTCAGCTTGCTGACCTGCAATTGGCCGGCGGATTTACGACGACCTTTGCTGCGCAGTGCTGCAAAGCTGATCAGTACCACCAGAATAGCGACCACCAGGGTGACGGTCTTCGCCAGAAAGCTCGCGTATTCGGCCAAAAAATCCATATGTCTCCTTAAAAAATGCACTGCGCCAGGCGCGGATGGCCCCAGCATACCGACGCCGCTGCGAAGGAGCCAGTGATCAAACCGCCAGCAGGCGGGCTCCAACGCGCTTTTAAAACAAGCGTATGTTTTTTCATTGACAGCTCGCAGGCATCCTCATAACCTCGCCAGACTTTCAACGTACCGGGAAAACGGACGTGGGCAGCATTTATCTGATTCGACATGGCCAGGCTTCCTTCGGTGCAGACGACTATGACGTCCTCTCGCCCATTGGCGTGGAACAAGCGCAAGTGCTCGGTCGCCACCTGGCAGACCTGGGCATTGCGTTTGACCGCTGCATCGCCGGCGACCTGCGTCGCCAGCAGCACACTGCCAGCGCCACGTTCGACCAGTACAGCGCCCTGGGCTTGCCGGTTCCGGCATTGGAAACAGACAGCGCGTTCAACGAGTTCGACGGCGAGGCAATCATTCGCGGCCTGTTACCCGACCTGCTCAGCAGTGAGCCGGATGCCGTGCACATCCTGCGCAATGGCCCGCAGAACCGCAGCGAGTTCCAACGCATTTTCGCCCTGATCATCGAACGCTGGCTGGCCGGCACCTATGATCCACCCGGGCTGGAAAGCTGGCTGGGGTTTGTCGAGCGGGTCCAGGGTGGTTTGCAGCGCATCCTTGAAGCCGCCAACCACACCGACAAAATCGCTGTATTCACCTCCGGCGGCACCATCACCGCCCTGCTCCACCTGATTACCCGAATGCCTGCCGCCCAGGCCTTCGAAATGAACTGGCAAATTGTTAACACCTCGCTCAACCAACTGAAGTTCCGTGGTCGCGAGGTGGCACTGGCTTCCTTCAACAGTCACGCCCACTTGCAACTGTTGAAGGCGCCGCAGCTCATCACTTTCCGATGAACTGCGGCCAACCGTGACCCCAAGGTCACTGGACTCTACCCTTAAGGATCGAAACCATGACTGACGTAGCTAAAGCAGTAGAAGCAATGAAAGCCAAATTCAACCCAAGCGCTGCCGAAGGCTTGGACCTGGTGTTCGGTTTCCGTATCGACGACAGCAAGAATTTCTCGCTGGTGGTCAAGGACAAGACCTGCGAACTCAAAGAAGGCGAAAACCCTGACGCGCAGGTCACCCTGGTGATGGACAGCGAGACCCTGGAAGGCATCGTCGACGGCTCCACCGACGGCATGCAAGCGTTCATGGGCGGCAAGCTGCGCACCGAAGGCGACATGATGCTGGCGATGAAGCTGAGCGAGCTGTTCCCTTCCTGATTCACGGGTAACCCTGAATCCTGATCCCGCCTCCCCAGGCGGGATTTTTTTGCCTGCATTCTCGCGGTGAATGAAGATCCCCTGTGGGAGCTGGCTTGCCTGCGATGGCATCTACTCCATCACCGCGGTGCCTGTATCGCAGGCAAGCCAGCTCCCACAGAAAAGCAAATCCGTAGGACTGCTCAGGTTTTTGGCTGTAGCAACAACGCCACCAACGCGCTCCACCCGGTCTGGTGTGAAGCCCCCAACCCTCGCCCTGTCTCACCATGAAAATACTCATGGAACAACACCAGGTCACGACTGGCCGGGTCTTCCTGCAACTGCGCATACCCCGCCATCGACGGCCGCACACCGTTTTCATCTTTGAGAAACAGCCGCGTCAGCCGCTCGCTGAGGCTGTCAGCCACTTCCTCGAGTGACGCCAGATACCCACTGCCCGTCGGGTACTCCACGGAAAAATGCTCCGCGTAATAGCGATGAAATTCGCGCAACGATTCAATCAGCATGTAATTGACCGGCATCCACAGCGGCCCGCGCCAATTGGAGTTGCCGCCGTACAAGCGTGAGTCGGATTCACCGGGTTGGTAACTGGCGCACAAGGTGTCGCCATTCATCTTCAACGCCAGGGGCTGCTCGGCGAACGCCTTGGACAGGGCGCGCACGCCAAAGGCCGACAAGAACTCCTGGTCATCCAGCATGCGTCGCAGCAAATCCTTGGTGCGTTCACCGCGCAGCAGCGCCAGCAACAGGCGGTTGCCCTGCCCCGGTTCGGTCCAGCGCGAAACCAACCTGGCCAGGTCCGGCCGATGATGCATAAAGCCCAGCAGGCGCTCGCGCAAGCCTCCCAGGCCCTCGTGCTCGCGCTGTTCCAGCACAAGCACCGCGAACAGCGGCATTAACCCGACGATGGAGCGCAGGCGCACCGGTTCGCTCTGGCCATCAGGACGGTGCAGTACGTCGTAGAAAAACTGGTCCTGCTCATCCCACAAGCCTTCGGCGCTGTCATCGACGCGGTTGATAGCGCCGGCGATGTAGAGGAAATGCTCGAAAAACTTCACGGCAATGTCCACGTACACCACATTGCGCTTGGCCAACTCCAGGCCGATGCGCATCAGGTCCAGGGCATAGGCCGCCACCCAGGCGGTGCCATCGGCCTGGTCCAACTGGTAACCCGGCGGCAACGGGGCCGAGCGGTCGAACAAGGCGATATTGTCCAGGCCCAGAAAACCGCCCTGGAACAGGTTGCGGCCCTCGGCGTCCTTGCGGTTGACCCACCAGGAGAAATTCAGCAGCAGCTTGTGAAAGATGCGCTCCAGGAAATCCATGTCGCCCACGCCGGTCAACGCCTTGTCCTGCTGATATACGCGCCAGCTGGCCCAGGCGTGCACGGGCGGGTTGGCGTCGTCAAAGCGCCATTCGTAGGCCGGCAATTGGCCGTTGGGGTGCATGAAGCGGTCCTTTACCAGCAGCAACAGCTGTTGCTTGGCGTAACCGGGGTCGATCAGCGCGATGGCCACCGCCTGGAAGCCTTGATCCCAGGAGGCATACCAGGGGTATTCCCAAGTGTCGGGCATGGACAAGATGTCGAAGTTGCTCAGGTGCCGCCAATGGGTATTGCGGATAAGCAGACGCTCGGGCGGTGGCGCGGGCTGGGCCGGGTCGCCGTCAAGCCACTGGTTCACGTCGAAATAGTACAGCTGCTTGGACCACAGCAGGCCGGCCAGGGCCTGGCGTTGCACATTGCGCGCATCGTCATCGGCAAGGCCCTGTTGCAAGACCGCGTAGAAGTCATCGGCCTCCTGGCGGCGCTGTTCGAATAGCTTGCGCGCATTGACATCGGGCGCGTCCAAAGGCGCCAAACGCAGGTAAAGGGTTTTGCTTTCCTGGCCCGCCAGTTCAAGGGTGAAATGCGCGGCCACCTTGGTGCCGGCGTCCCGGCGAACGGCCGACTCAACCCCGCCCACCACGTAATCATTAATGCCATCCTTGAATGGCCCCGGCGCCGGTTGCCCGTCCAGTTTGGGCCGATTGGTTTGGTTTTCGCAGAACAGCCACTGCAACCCGTCCTGGCCCCAGGCACTGAGGTGGCGATCATCGAGTTCATGATGACGCGCCAGAACCCGCTCGCCGTCCAACCTCAAGCTGGGCTTGGGTGCATCGAAGGTCCAGCTCCAGTCATTGCGCGCCCAGAGCTGGGGCAGCACCTGCAGGCGTGTGGGTTGGTCCGAACGGTTATGCACGGTGACGCGCATGAAAATATCGTCGGGCTGATGCTTGGCGTATTCGACACTGACGTCGCAGTAGTGGTTGTCTGCGAACACACCGGTATCAAGGATTTCATACTCGGCATCCGCCAGCCCACGACGGGCGTTTTCGGCGATCAGGTCAGCGTAGGGAAAGGCCGCATGGGGATATTTGTAGAGCATGCGCATGTAGGCATGGCTCGGCACGCCATCGACGAAAAAGTACAGTTCCTTGACGTCTTCACCGTGGTTGCCTTCGGCGTTGTCGAGGCCGAACAGACGTTCCTTGAGGATTGCGTCACGCTCGTTCCACAGCGCCAGGCCCAGGCACCAGCGTTGAGCCTTGTCACTGAAACCGGCCAATCCATCCTCGCCCCATCGATAGGCGCGGCTGCGTGCATGCTCATGAGGGAAGTAGGCCCAGGCGTCACCGTCGGCGCTGTAGTCTTCGCGAACCGTGCCCCATTGGCGTTCACTCAGGTACGGGCCCCACTCGCGCCACTGCTCGGCGCCTGGCGCTGCCAGGCGCTGGCCTTCGAGGGTGTCCAGCAGGTTGGTTGCGGGTTTGGCCGTCATTGAGTCCTCCTTCACCTACACAGTGAGGCGCAGTGTAGAGCCCAATGACGCCCGCTTGCACATGAAGACTTGGACGCAGGGTCAACTCATTCATTTGCAGAATGAAGTCCAGAGGAATCTTCGTTTGCAAGCCGGCCGGCCGCTCAACAAAATCAGGCAAAGGCCACGTTCATCGTTCCAGTCATCAGGAATTTTTCTATGCACACCACTGCACATGTCAGCGCCGACGAGATCCGCAAGGGCTTTTCCAAGGCCATGTCCGACATGTATCGAGATGAAGTTCCGTTATATGGGGCGTTGCTGGAGTTGGTGGCCGAAACCAATGCACATGTGCTCGACAGCGAACCGGGCCTGGCGCACCAACTCAAACGTACCGGCGAAATCCAGCGCCTGGGCATGGAACGCCACGGCGCCATCCGCTTGGGCACCGCTGCGGAACTGGCAACCATCAGCCGTTTATTCGCGGTGATGGGCATGCAACCGGTGGGCTACTACGACCTCACCCCCGCTGGCGTGCCTGTTCACTCCACCGCCTTTCGGGCCGTGCATGAACACGCGCTGCAAACCAGCCCGTTTCGCGTGTTCACTTCATTGCTGCGCCTGGAACTGATCGAAAACCCCGACCTGCGTGCCTTCGCCGAAAGCGCCCTGGCCAAACGCTCGATCTTTACCGCCGAAGCCTTGGCGTTGATCGAACAAGCAGAGGCCGAAGGCGGCTTGAATGCCAGCGACGCCGAGGCCTTTATCCGCCAGGCTCTGGAGACGTTCCGTTGGCACCACACTGCCACGGTCACCAGCGCCCAGTACCAGCAACTGAGCGACCAGCACCGTCTGATCGCGGATGTCGTCGCGTTCAAAGGCCCGCACATCAACCACCTGACCCCACGGACCCTGGACATCGACCAGGTGCAGGCGGCGATGCCCGGCAAAGGCATCACTCCCAAAGCCGTGATCGAAGGCCCACCCCGGCGCCAGTGCCCGATCCTGCTGCGCCAGACCAGCTTCAAGGCCCTGGAAGAACCCATCGCCTTCACCGATGCCCACGGTAGCCACAGCGCGCGCTTCGGCGAAATCGAACAACGCGGGGTCGCACTTACCCCTAAAGGCCGCGCCCTGTACGACCAACTGCTGAACGCCGCCCGTGACGAACTCGGCACATTCCCCAATGAAGCCAACGCCGAGCGCTATGTGCAATTGATGGAACAGCACTTCCACGCCTTCCCCGATAACTACCCGCAGATGCGCGAGCAGGGCTTGGCGTATTTTCGCTACTTCGTCACCGATAAAGGCCTGACGGCACGCGCCCAGGCCGATCAGCCGCGCACATTGGAGGCGCTGGTCGGTGCCGGTCATGTGGCGGTGGAGCCGTTGGTGTATGAGGACTTTTTACCGGTCAGTGCGGCGGGGATCTTCCAGTCAAACCTGGGGGATGGGGCGCAGAGTCACTACGCGGGCAACTCCAACCGAGATGCCTTCGAACAGGCGCTGGGGCGCAGCACGATTGATGAGTTGCAGTTGTATGAGCAGACGCAGCAGCGTTCCATGGATATATGCGTTGAAACGCTGTTGAAATGACTGGATGCAAGACCGAACGCCAAGCGTCACGGCGTTGATGGTAACCACGATGCGAAGCGAGCCGCTTTTGATCTTGATCTTGCTCTTGATCTGCTTTTGATCTTAGGCGCCCCATCAAACCACGCTGGCGGATTAGGGGCACACCGAGCCTAAGCGAGGTGCCGAGTGGTGGGGCAAGAGCCTTTTGCTTACTTTTGGCTGGGCCGGCATTCCGGCTCTTTTCAAAAGTGAGCCGCTGTAAAAGCGGAACCCTAAGTGGCCGTTACCGCAGGAATGGATATACACCCGGTATACCTGCGTCGCCTGTCAGGCCGCCTTCGCGAGCAAGCCCGCTCCCACAGATGGATCGCGGTGTGTCAGGTAGATAGGCGTCGGCTGGGAGGCCGTCATCGCAGGCAAGCCAGCTCCCACATTTGGACTGCGGGGGTGTCAGGTAGATAGGCGTCGGCTGGGTGGCCGCCATCGCAGGCAAGCCAGCTCCCACATTTGGACTGCGGGGGTGTCAGGTAGGTAGGCGTCGGCTGGGAGGCCGCCATCGCAGGCAAGCCAGCTCCCACGGGCAGCATTTGCAGCCGACCGATTCGGCCCTGTGTTGCATGAATTCTGAGGATGCCCACCCGGCTCAAACAACGCAATCCTTGCGCCGCAACAAGCCCCAGAGCCGAGTGGACGGGGCGCATCATAAGGAGAGAAGCGGCACTTGTCCTCAAGACAATTCTGAACAAATGTGCACATTCCGTGTGTGTGTGTGGCGGGGGAGCTTCCTCCCGCTGGGGTGCGAAGCGCCCCCAGCGGGGGCCGCTTCGCGCCCCAACGGGAGCAAGCTCCCTCGCCACAGGTTACGGGTTTGCTTAACCCAGCCGCTGCGCAATTTCGTCTTTGATCGACAGCCGCTTCTTCTTCAGGTTCTCCACCTCTTCATCGCTGGCACTGGCTTTTTCCGCTTTTAGCACCTTGGCGTCGGCGTCGTCGTATTGAGTGAGCAGTGAGTCCAACCGGTTGTCTTGCGCCCTGCGCTTGTGAACGTCTTCCTTGCTCAATCCCAAGTCCTGATACAGGTCGTGTTTCACTGGCATGGCGTACCTCCACAGATTGATCGATGGTCTACGCCCTTGAAGCTAGCCCATTCCAACAAGCCTTGTCATGTTTGAAGTCAAGAACGACCCGTTCGTCGCGGCGCACGCGATGGGATCAAACCTTTGCCCCGCCCTGCCCTCCACTGTAGATCGCCACCCCAGGGAGAACGGTTTTATGAATCACGTTGCCACTGCTGCCGACACCCAATGCATCAATACCCTACGCACCTTGGCCATGGATGCCGTGCAGAAGGCCAATTCGGGTCACCCTGGCACGCCCATGGGCCTGGCGCCCGTGGGGTACACACTGTGGAGTCGCTTCCTGCGTTATCACCCCGAACACCCCGACTGGCCCAACCGTGACCGTTTTGTGTTGTCGGTGGGGCATGCCTCGATGTTGCTGTATTCGCTATTGCACTTGGCCGGCGTGGTAGAGATCGACGCCCACCGCCAGCGTTCCGGCCAACCGGCCGTCAGCCTCGAGGATATCAAGCAGTTCCGGCAGATGGGCTCCAAGACCCCTGGCCACCCCGAGTACCGCATGACCACAGGCGTAGAAACCACCACGGGCCCGTTGGGCCAGGGCTGCGCCAACAGCGTGGGCATGGCCATGGCTGAGCGTTGGCTGGCTCAGCGCTTCAACCGCGACGGCCAGGTGCTGTTTGACTACGACGTCTACACCCTGTGCGGTGACGGCGACATGATGGAAGGCATCAGCAGCGAAGCCGCGTCCCTGGCCGGGCACTTGAAGCTCGATAACCTGTGCTGGATCTATGACAACAACACCATCAGCATCGAGGGCCACACTGAGCTGGCGTTCAGTGAAGACGTGATCCAACGCTTCCAGGCGTATGGCTGGCACACCGTGCATGTCACCGACGCCAATGACTTGCAGGCCTTGAGCGTGGCGCTGGAAACCTTCAAGGCCAACACCGGCGCGCCCACCTTGATCGTGGTGGACAGCGTGATCGGCTACGGCTCACCGCACAAACACAATACCGCTGCTGCCCATGGGGAGCCGTTGGGGGACGATGAAATTCGCCTGACCAAGGCCGCCTATGGCTGGCCGCAGGATTCGAGCTTCCTGGTGCCGCAAGAGGCTCGCACAGTGTTGCGCGATGCCCTTTACGAACGTGCCGAGCCGTTGTACGCCGAATGGAACCAGACCCTGGCCTCCCTCGAGCCGCAACGGGCCGATGAACTGCAACGCATGCGCGCCGGGGAAATGCCCGAGCAATGGCAAGCGCACCTGCCAGACTTTGCCGCCGATGCCAAAGGCGTCGCCAGCCGTGCCTCAGGCGGCGAAGTGTTGAATGCCTTCGCCCAACAGATCCCCTGGCTGCTGGGCGGCTCGGCGGATTTGTCGCCCTCGACCAAGACCAACCTCACCTTCGACGGTGCCGGGCGTTTCAGCGCGGATGATTACAGCGGGCGCAACCTGCACTTCGGTATCCGCGAACACGCCATGGGCGCAATCGCCAACGGCATGGCGCTGTCCTACCTGCGCCCGTATACCTCGACCTTCCTGGTATTCAGCGATTACATGAAACCGCCGATCCGCCTGGCGGCGATCATGGAATTACCCGTGATCTTCGTGTTTACCCATGACTCCATCGGCGTCGGCGAGGATGGACCGACACATCAGCCTATCGAACACCTCACCCAACTGCGGGCCACGCCGGGGCTGTTGACCTTGCGCCCGGGCGATGCCAATGAAACGCTGGAATTGTGGAAAGTCGCCTTGGCCCAGACTCATCGGCCCAGCTGTGTCGTGCTGTCACGCCAGCCGCTGCCCACCCTGGATCGCACCCAGTACGCGGCGGCCTGCGGTGCGGCCAAAGGTGCCTACGTGCTGGCCAGTGCGCAAGAGCCTGAGGTCATCCTGATAGGAACAGGCAGCGAAGTCAGCCTGGCGGTCGCCGCGTATGAGCAGCTCAAAGGTGAAGGCATTGCCGCCAGCGTGGTATCGATGCCCAGTTGGGAGCTGTTTGAAGACCAGGATCAAGCCTACCGCGACAGTGTGTTGCCGCCCGCAGTGAAAGCCCGCGTGGTGGTGGAACAGGCCGGCCCCTTGGGCTGGGACCGCTATGTCGGGCAGACCGGCGCCAAGGTGGTGATGAACAGCTTTGGCGCCTCGGCACCGCTGGCAAAGTTGCAGGAGAAATTCGGGTTTACCCTGGACAATGTGGTGAAGCTGGCCAAGCAACAGGTCCAGTTGGCCGAGCACTGACCCGCATAAGCGCGCGGGGCTGGTTCGCAGTCACGCCAGTAACCGCGCAAGTTCTTCACGGCAATAGTCGACAAACAATTGCACCGGCTTGGTCAGCGGTGCACGGCGCAACCACACGGCCGACAACCCGGACCCCGTGACCGTTTCCGCCAAGGGAATGCACACCACCTTCTGCCCATCATAGGTGTACTCGCTGAAGGGTTTGGTCACCAGGATCGAGAACCCGAACCCGCGCCCCACCATGCCCCGCACCATTTCGATGGAGGGCGAGCTGAATACGATATTCGGGGTCAGCCCGCGCTCTTCGAAGATGCTCACGAAGTAGGTACGGCTGGGCAACACGTCCAGCAAAATCATTGGCTCCAGCACCAGGTCGGCCAAGGACACCCTGGCCTGCTGGGCGAAGCGGTGATCGGCCGGCAGCAACGCATAGGGCTGTTGGGGCGGCATCAGTGGCGTGGTCTCGATGGTGCCGCCCAGGTCGTGCTCAAACAACATCGCCACGTCGATACTGCCTGCGGTCAGCGCCTGCACCAATTCCTGCTGCTCGCCATCGCGGATGCGGATCTCCACCCCTGGCCAGCGTGCCTTGAAGCCGGCGATCAAGCGTGGCAGGTACAACGGCGCCACGGTTTCAAAGCAGCCGATGTCGATCTGCCCGGCCACCACGTCATTATCCGCCAGGGCGTTCTGCTCGAACTCATGGGCCACCCGCAACAGCTCCAACGCCTTGCGATAAAAGCGCGCGCCACTGGGCGTAAGGGAAACGCCCTGGGCGTGGTGGCGGATAAACAGCTGCACGCCAAAGCTGTCTTCCAGCTGTTTGATCGCCGTGGACACCGACGGCTGGGCGATATACAGCTTGCGCGACGCCTCGGCGACGCTGCCGCATTCGGCCGTGGTCACAAAATATCTGAGCTGGCGCAGGTTGTAGGCAGCCATCGGCACCTCCATAAACGTGGGTTTTCGCCCCAAACAGGTGCGCAGATACACCGGTTTTTCAAGCCATTGAAGCCCATGCAACATACCGGAGCATAAAACCACGTGAGATATTTTTTTTAAGGTCTATAGCAACAAACTTACTAATTTACCTGCCTGCGCCCATTACAGATGATCACTCCAACAACAAAGCGCCGCCCGTGCAGCGCATAGCGAAGTACGTCCACGTACTCACCTTGCCTTGGAGCTCGTCATGGTTACCACTGCAACATCCTCCGCCCCGCTCATCGAAAAACACACGATTGGATACGTGCCTCCGGAAGATCGCCATGGAAAGGTAAGAGACCTGTTCACCCTGTGGTTCGGCGGCAACATCGCGCCGTTGCCTATCGTCACTGGCGCACTGGGTGTGCAACTGTTCCACCTCAACCTGGTGTGGGGCATTGTCGCCATTCTTGTCGGCCATTTGGTCGGCGGTGTGTTGATGGCATTGCACTCGGCCCAGGGCCCGCAGATGGGCATCCCGCAGATGATCCAGAGCCGTGCTCAGTTCGGCTCCCTCGGCGCGTTGCTGGTGGTGGTGATTGCTGGGGTGATGTACATCGGCTTCTTCGCCTCCAACATTGTGCTGGCCGGTAAATCCCTGCATGGCGTGGTGGACGCCGTGCCTGTGCCGGTGGGCATCGTCATCGGCGCAATCGGTTCCGGGATCATCGGCATCATCGGCTATCGCTTCATCCACGTACTCAATCGCATCGGCACCTGGGTGCTGGGCGCCGGCATCGTGCTGGGCTTTGGCTACATCTTCACCCATGTACAGACCACGGATTTCCTCACCCGTGGCAGCTTCAACATCTCCGGTTGGCTGGCCACCGTTTCCCTGGCCGCGCTGTGGCAGATCGCCTTTGCGCCCTACGTGTCGGACTATTCCCGCTACCTGCCAGCCGACGTGCCGGTAGCCGCCACCTTCTGGACCACCTACCTGGGCTCGGCGCTGGGGTCGAGCCTGGCGTTCATCTTCGGCGCCGTGGCAGTGCTCGCCACGCCGGTAGGCATGGACACCATGGACGCCGTCAAACTTGCCACCGGCGCCATCGGCCCGTTGATGCTGGTGCTGTTCCTGCTCAGCGTAATCAGCCACAACGCCCTCAACCTGTACGGCGCGGTGCTGTCGATCATCACCTTGGTACAGACCTTCGCCTACCGCTGGATCCCGACCGCGAAAAGCCGTGCGGTGATCTCCATCATCGTGCTGGCCGCCTGTTCGATTGCGGCGGTGTTTGCCTCCCAAGACTTCATCGGCCACTTCGTCGACATGGTGCTGGTGCTGCTCGTGGTGCTGGTGCCCTGGACGGCGATCAACCTGATCGACTTCTACGCCATTCATAAAGGCCAATACGACATCGCCTCGATCTTCCGCGTGGATGGCGGCATCTACGGCAAGTACAACCCGCAAGCGCTGCTGGCCTATGCGGTGGGGATCGCGGTGCAGATTCCGTTCATGAACACGCCGCTGTACGTCGGGCCGATTTCGCAGCACATCAACGGCGCGGACTTGTCGTGGGTGGTGGGGCTGGCGGTGACCTCGCCGTTGTACTTCTGGTTGGCGAGTCGGGACAGTGCGTATAAGCGCCGGATGGACAGTGGCAAGTTGGTGGGTGGGGTTTGATACAGACGCTCGGTCGCGCCTGCCCTACCCTTACAACGTGTAGGAGCGCGCTTGCTCGCGAAAAACTCGCAGGCGCCGCGTTCATCCAGGAGGCGCGCGTTATCGTTGACGTTTTTCGCGAGCAAGCTCGCTCCTACAAGGGGTGATGAATGGCCGCGCGGTGCCATAGGCCCGATGTTTCTCTATGATGTGGCCTTTCACTGAACATCCCTGGAACCGCCCATGCCCACTCTCACCCTGCGCAACGCCCTGCCCACCGACGCAGCACGCTGCTTTCACATTGAAACCACCGCTTACGAAGGCGACGAAGCCGCAACGCTTGAAAAGATCGCCACGCGCATCGCGCAGTATCCCGAGGGATTTCTGATACTGGAGGAAGATGGCGCAGTGGTGGGGTTCATCAACTCGGGCTGTGCCCATGAGGTGGTAATGTCGGACGAGGCTTTCAAGGAGTTGGTGGGCCATGACGCCGAGGCGCCGAATGTGGTGATCATGTCGGTGGTGGTCGACCCGGCCCATCAAGGCAAGGGCTATGCGAAAAGACTGATGACCGCGTTCGTGCAGCGCATGGGAACACTGGGCAAGCAGACGATTCATCTAATGTGCAAGCAACAGCATGTGCCGTTGTACACCCGCATGGGCTATACCTACGTGCGCCCTTCGCCGTCGGATCACGGTGGGATGGCGTGGCATGAAATGGTGATGGCGTTGAAAGCCACACCGTCGCAGTAGTGATTGTGTGTTGCAAGGCATGAAACTGCCGAAAAGCCGTGCAGGGAACGAATGCTTTTCAACAGGTAAAAATCCTGGATTTGTCTGTGCTGTCTGACGTCAAGCCTGACGCTGCAAAGCGTTATCTCAGATTGTGCCTACAGCAACTTCTCCCGCTGTATGAGCTAACCACACAGGGGTTTCACACGCTTACATTCACGCGAAACAGGCCACATTGAGTGAAGGTTCCGGGCGCTGTAGCCTGCGAAACACCCCGCCAGGACCCTGCCCCGGCGGGGCATCTTCCTAGCTATCACAGAGGTGTAATCGTGTCTTCAATCAGTGGCTTCACCCCATCCATCCCGACCCATCAACCTGTTGACGCAAACAAGATCGATAACGATAAACCCAGGTACAACCCCTTGGAAGAAAACAGGGTTGGCGATGATGCAGAAGTGTCCGGTGGCAAGTGCGGCTGGAAGAGCGTCGGCGACGAATATCGGGCCTACGCCAATCGCAATCGGTTTGATCGCCTCTTCCTGCCTTCGGACAAAAAAGCCATCCACGTCGCTCAGGTCCATCCTCTTCCCCATCGGTTTGATCACCACTTCGTGCCTTCGGACAAAAAGGTCATCGACGACGCGCAGTTCCACCCTCTTCCCCATCGGTTTGATCAGATCTTCCTGCCTTCGGACAAAAAGGTCATCGACGACGCGCAGATCCACCCTCTTCCCCGTCGGTTTGATCACCTCTGCCTGCCGTCGGACAAAAAGGTCATCGACGACGCGCAGATCCCCCCTCTTCCCCATCGGTTTGATAACGGTTACCTGCCTGCGGACCAAAAGGTCATCGACGACGCTCCGAGCGTCGCCAATCGCGCCCCCATAGATTCCTAAATCAAATCCGACGGCAAGGGCGGTTGGGTCAAGGCGTAACAGTGCAAACGACTGTTTGCTATCCAAGCCGTTGCGCCTCTCCATGGTATTGCCAAACACGCGCTTGCCATGGGTGGGGTGCGAAAGCGTGGGCATCCGCCAGCGAGTCACCAACTGCCGGAAGCCCCACCACCGCCACTGGAACCACCACCACCGGACGAGCTGCTGCTAGAACTGCTGGAACTTGAACCGGAGCCACCGCCCGAGCCAGATCCAGCCCCCTCGCCAACCTTGCCAAAGATAATCAGCGCGACAAACGATGCGATAGGAAACGCCAGCAGCCAGCCGTCGCGGCCGTCGTCAATCACCCATCCTGCCACCACGTACACCACTACCGCCGCCAGCAACCGCACAATAAAACCGGCGCGGCTGGTGCGCCATGCCTCTCTCATGATCAGCAGCAGTACCAGGTACAACCCCAGCACCACCAAGACGCCCAATGGCCACAGCAGCCAATGGATGAAACTGACATCCACGTAATGGTTTGCCATAACCAACCCGAGGCTGTAAGCCAGCAGCCCGATCACACAGTAAAACAGCGTACGCACCTGCCACAGCGCGCCGAATATCGCGCCGCCTATCAACAGCGTCAGCGGCATGACAAACAGGAACATCGGCCACTCCAAACCGCCCGCCAGCAGCGTCAACAACAGCGTGGCCGCCACGGCGGCGATCAACGCCTTGCGCCAATGCAGCTTGCCGGCTGCAATCGCCACGCCGCCCAAGCCGCCCAGGATAAGCGCCGCCAACAATGCCATGAATTGGGGGTTGATCCCGGCTCCCGCCAGTTGCGGCAGGTCACCGCCGTCCACCAGCACGGTCAGGGCGTCCACCCCCTGTTGCACACCGCCGGCAAAATCGCCCTGGCGAAACGCCGGGGTGATCTGTTCTTCAATAATACGATGGGCCAGCAGGTCGGTGACGATGCCTTCCAGGCCGTAGCCCACCTCGATACGTACCTTGCGATCGTCCTTAGCCACCACCAGCAGGATGCCGTCGTTGACGTCCTTGCGTCCCAGTTTCCAGGCACGAAACAGCTGGTTGGCGTAGCCTTCGATATCGGCGCTGCCGGTGGTTGGCACCAGCAGTACCGCCACTTGCGCGCCTTTGCGTTGTTCAAGGTCAGCCAGTTGTTGCTTGAGGCGCTGGGCGGTGCCCGAGTCGAGGGTGTTTGTCAGGTCAATGACCCGCTGATCAAGGGCTACCCCAATCGGCGAGGTGTCCGCATGAGCGGTGATCAACAGGCTGGAAAATACCAGGGCCAGTAGGCTGAACACCGATTGCCGCACAAGCACGATCATGTATGGTTACCTGAAGTCTCTCCCTGAAGGCGCCGACTTTACCTTATCTGCGTGCAAACGCGTGACCCAGGGCCTGCGACTATCTAAACTGCCGATCAGCTGCATAGCAATAAGCCATCTACGGGACGCCCATGGACCTAAGTCACCGCAACAATGTACATGTGATGGGCAACGGTCCCTCGACCCTGGTGTTTTCCCACGGTTTCGGTTGCAACCAGGCCATGTGGGATGCCCTGGCGCCGCACTTTCTCGACCGCTTTCGCGTGGTGCTGTATGACCTGGTTGGCGCCGGCCTGTCGGACTTGAGTGCGTTCGACAAAGCCAAATACAGCCGCCTGGATGGCTATGCCCATGACCTGAACGAGATTATCGACGCCTACGCCCAAGGCCCGGTGATTCTAGTGGGCCACTCGGTGAGCTCGATGATCGGCACTCTCGCTGATCGTTTCATCCCGGAACGCATTGCCGCGCATGTGATGATTGGCCCATCGCCGCGCTATATCGATACTGAGGAGTATGTCGGCGGTTTCAAGCACGATGACATCGACGACCTGCTCGACACCCTCGACAGCAACTACCTTGGCTGGTCCAGCGCCATGGCCCCGGTGATCATGGGCGCCCCGACGCAGCCGCACCTGAGCGAGGTGCTCACCGACAGCTTCTGTCGCACCGAGCCGGACATCGCCAAGCAGTTCGCCCGCGTGACCTTCCTGTCGGATAACCGCCAGGATGTGTTCGGCCTGACCACCCCGGTGCTGATCCTGCAATCGACCGACGACCTGATCGCCCCCGTGGCCGTGGGTGAATACCTGCACACCGTATTACCTAACAGCACTTATTGCCTGGTCGAGAATGTCGGCCATTGCCCGCATATGAGCGCCCCCCAGGCGTGTGCCGCGGCGATGGACCGGTTCCTGGCCCCTTGGGCGGCTGCCGATGCCCGTTGACCCGCTGTTTGACAGCGCGGCCTGTGCCCTGGCGGTGACCCAGGAAGATGGCACGATCCTGCACGTCAACCCACGCTTGTGCGATTGGCTGGGCTTCACAGCGGCCCAACTGCTGGGCCGGCGTTTCCAGGACCTGCTGGCCATGGGCGGGCGGATTTTCTACCAGACGCACCTGGCGCCAATGCTGCGCATGCACGGCAGCGTCACCGAGGTGAAGCTCGACATCCGCCATTGCAACGGGCACAAAGTCACGGTCTTGCTCAATGCCAACCAGCGCCAGCAGCCGGCCGGCGTGGTGTATGACCTGGCGCTGTTCGGCACCACCGACCGTGACAAGTACGAGCGCGAACTGCTCAATGCGCGCAAGCAGGCCGAAGCCCTGCTGCAGGAAAAAACCGCCACGGAACTGGCCCTGCAACAGGCCCAGGCCGAGCTGAGCGAGGCCTATGCCATTGCCCAGCGCAGGGCGTTGTTTGCCGAACAGATGGTGGCGATTGTCAGCCACGACCTGAAAAACCCTCTGACTGCGATCCGCAT
The DNA here is from genome assembly GCF_021605325.1 of Pseudomonas sp. PA-7-1E. Taxonomy (NCBI): domain Bacteria; kingdom Pseudomonadati; phylum Pseudomonadota; class Gammaproteobacteria; order Pseudomonadales; family Pseudomonadaceae; genus Pseudomonas; species Pseudomonas sp. PA-7-1E. Next base: position 2,202 of record NZ_WKFA01000016.1, on the reverse strand, counting down.
GGCCGCCGACTTTCTCCAGCGCGGCGAGCGCACGGCCAAGGAGCGCCAGTTACTGGGGCACATCGGCCAGTCTTCCGAACGCGCCCATCGCATGATCGCCGACCTGCTGGACTTCACCCAGGCCCGGGTCGGCCAGGGCATTACCATCAAGCCGCAACCGCTGGACCTGCATGGCGTTATTCGTCGCAGCGTCGACGAACTGCGGGTGGCCTTCCCCAAGGCCACGCTGGTGCATCACGCCGAGGGCCAGGGCGACGCCTGCCTGGACGCCGACCGTGTGCAACAGATGATCGGTAACCTGGTGGCCAACAGCGTGGCCTATGGCGACTTGCTGCAGCCGATTACCATCACCTCACGCCTGGGCGACAACACCTGCGCGGTTGCGGTGCACAACCACGGCCCGGCGATTCCGCAAACCCTGCTGGCCGGGTTGTTCGAACCCATGACCCGCGGCACCGACCAAGGCAGCGACGTGCGTAGCGTAGGCCTGGGCCTGTATATCGTGCGCGAACTGGCCAAAGTACATGGCGGCGACGTGGCGGTGAGTTCCTGTGCGAGTGCCGGCACCACGTTTACCGTGAAGTTCTAGTCCAGGTACGCGGTGCCCTGCATGATCGGCTCGACACGGCCGGTCAATATCACGCCGCCCTGCCCGTCCCATTGCACCGTGACCGCGCCACCGTCGCACTGGACTTCCACACGCTCATCGAGCAGCCCTCGCCGGATGCCGTTGACGACCGCCCCGCAACAGCATGAGCCGGACCCCAGCGGCACACCGCCGCCACGCTCCCAGATACGCAGGCGGATATGGCCGCGGTCCAGCACTTGCACGAAATGCACATTGGTCCTGGCCGGAAACAGCGGGTGAACTTCCAGGGCCAAGCCCATGGCCTCAATATCGAGCGCAGTCACATCCTCTACAAAAAACGTGCAATGCGGGTTGCCCATGCTGCACGCTGCCGGCTGGCCGTCGATAGGCAACACGCAGGTGTCCATCGCCTTGGCCAAGGGTACCGACGCCCAGCCCAGCGAGGGTGCGCCCATGTCCACCGACACCCGCTGCCCATCAGCACGTGTGCATGTCAGCAAACCGCGGTCGCTAAGCAGCACAATCGTCTCGGCACCTGCCTCATGCATCAGGCGATCGGCCACGCCACGAGTCGCGCTGCCGCAGGTTTGCAGGCGTGTTCCGTCGGGGTTCCAGAACTGAACGCGCGCGGCGGCCTGCTCACAGTCGAGCACCACCGCCAGTTGATTGAAACCGATGCCGGTGCGGCGGTTACCCAGATGGCGGGCAATCTGCGCATTAATGGGGTTATCCTCGCCACGGCGGTCGATGATAATGAAGTCATCGCCGTGGGCGTGCATCTTCACGAACGGCAGGGTCATGGGCGCTCCTGTGGGTGAAATGAATCACGCGGTTCTAATACCACTGTAGGAGCGAGCTTGCTCGCGAAAAACTCACAGGCACCGCGTTTATTCAGGCAGTACGCGTTTTGTTGGCGTTTTTCGCGAGCAAGCTCGCTCCTACATATGGGGTTGATGGGTCATGCTTATTGTATTCAGCGGCTTGCCTGGCAGTGGCAAGACCACGATTGCCAGGGAGCTGGCGCGACAGTTGGGCGCGGTTTACCTGCGTATTGATGTGATTGAGCAGGCGCTGCGAGAGGCTGCGGTGTTGGCGGGCGATGTGGGGGCCAGTGGCTACGGTGTGGCGAATGCGCTGGCGCTGAGTAACCTGCGCCTGGGACAGCGGGTAATCGCCGATTGTGTGAACCCGGTGAAGGAAAGCCGCGATGCCTGGCAAGCGGTGGCGACAGCGGCCGGCGTGGCACTGATCAATATCGAGGTAGTGTGTACCGATCAGCAGGCGCATCGGCGCCGAGTCGAAGGGCGTGTGGGCGATATTCCGGGGCTGGTGCCACCGACCTGGGAATCGGTACAGGTACATGAGTATGAACGCTGGGAGGTACCACCGTTCAGGCTGGATACGGCGCAGATGACGCCGGCAGAGGCTGTCGCGGCAGCCTTGCTCCATATAGGCTAAACCCCACCTGTGGCGAGGGAGCTTGCTCCCGCTGGGGCGCGAAGCGGCCCCGCTCTTTGTGGGACTGCTACGCAGTCCCGCGGGAGCAAACGCCCCCGCCCCCATCTTTAGAAATTAACCCCGCGCGCCGCCAACCCGCCCCCGTCAATACCGGC
>NZ_WKFA01000015.1:0-139010 GCF_021605325.1 Pseudomonas sp. PA-7-1E | reverse complement strand
GGATAATGATCCGGGGGAGCGGTGGTTGAGGTCGCGGATTCAGATGTTTTTTGGCGACCCTGAGAGTCTTTAGGTTTCGTCTGGCAGGCTCTTTAGCTGATTATTTCTGGCTTTTCATAGGCCATGGAGATCCATTCACTTCCAGACGATTGCTACGTTGGGGCATATCTGAGGGCATGCTTTGGATGGTTTCAAAAGGATGCCCCCAGCTTAAGGCCGAGCAGACTATTGATGAGGATAGCTCCGACCGGACTCTCTGTGAGTCGATAGACTGGCCTGAGGCTTTCAGCTGAACGGTGAACATGCAGCCGATTGACTCTCCGACATCACCACCATACGAGCATTATTGAGGATTCAAGATGGCTGAAAACGAGAAGTCATGTGCCCTTTGCGACGATGAGCATGACTTACAAGACAGCCATCTCTTGCCAAAGCACTTTTATAAATACATAGATCGAATGAAGAAAAAGGGGACAAAAACTCAGTTCAAGACGGACGGCAATCGCCTGAACAATCTCGGACGTCAGGTGACGCAGTATCTGCTTGGTAAAAACTGCGAAGGCCGTTTCTCCACATACGGAGAGGACTACTGCGCAAAGCTGATCGCGCCCAGACCAAATGAAATGCCGATCATATATGATCATCTCAAGGGACTTAAAGACTCAAGCCTCTATGCTAAAGATGTTCCAGGCCTAGAATCGAAGAAAATTTACTACCTTGCGCTCAGCATCATCTGGAGAGCATCGCAAGAGGGCTGGCCAAACTACAATTCTATATCCTTGCCAGAAGAAGACTCTCTTGCCATCAAGGACTATTTACTGTCGGACGGCGCACCTAACTTCCCAGCAGGCTACTATTTGGAGGTTAGCGTTTCACCACCAACTGATATTTGGACAACAACTTTCCCCACGTGCCTGAAAGACGGCACAATTTTCTTCAACTATAACCATCTCGAATTTCATATCAAAAAAGATCAGTTCTTGTTCGACCTGTATTCGCATCCCAACCAAGGTGCCGTACCAATAATTTATAAGCTGAACAGCGAGCGATCCAAAAATTTGATGGCAGGTCAGATGAGGGCGTATAAAAACGCCACAGCATCCAAAAAGGTAGTCAGACTGGGTCAAAATTCGGGGAATACCGAAGATTAAGAATCCCAAAGCAGTGAGCTAGCACGTTGTGCTCACTCAATCAACTGCTGAGCCCATACTGCCGAGGTGAGATTTCGCGGGCTGGCCAAGAACCATGCACATAGGACCACTTTGTTTGCCTTGTCGAACCTATGGATGTCGCGGCGACGTTTATTGGACATGGCAGGACAGGTGCGTCCGCCCTGAGACAAATGGGCCCGATGGCCCTTCTGCAAGGCAAAAAACGGGTTTGAAAAGCGTCTTTTCGGGCCGTTTTTCTGATTTGCTGTCCCCACTCAAGTAAATTTCAGCTTGACTTGGGTATTCACGCCTGAATAGTCGCGTGCTTCAGACCATCCCTAGAAAACGCAATATTCCACTACTGTCATTCTCCCTACCTTAAGTTGTGCCTGTCAGAGGTTACGCATACGAAAGGCTGATGCTCAGATTTCCACGCTAAATAACGGTCTGCCCAGCAGTCCTCATCGTGTCGCCGGACGCCTCACCGACCGCAAATGTCTTATGACACTCTAGGACCGGTCAGGACGCCCCCAAGAAAATAGCTACTCCCGAACCTTCAGGAGGCCTTCTTCATCAACCAAACGACCACAGGCGACGACGTGCTCGACCATCGCCGCCACACGTTCTCGTACCGAAGCCGAGATAGCTCGGATGCCGATGGCGCGCGCAACGCGTTCGATGACCTGATCGCGGTTCGCGCCAAAGTTACGCGCTACGACGATGACGATGGCCTCTGCAAGTTCTGCCTCCGGTAGGTACTCCGCCCGGCGGAGCGCCAGTGAAGATACCTGCGAACGATCGCGTGGAACGACAGGCGCGCTGGCCATGGCGAGCCAAACGCCGTCACGCACCACAGAGTTCTGGCGGACAGCCACATCGATGGCCCTTTCGACGGCGTCCTGAATCCGGCTGCCAGCTCGCTTGGCGCCCCAGGCGTCACGGATACGGGACACGACCTCATCGGCATGCACGGGTCCCTCTATACGCACAACATCAACCGCAATCTCGGTAAGAACGCCGGTCGGGGTATCGTGGATTTCTTCCGAACGATGTGTTGGCCGCTGTGGGTTCGCTTCGACATACGGTTCGAAGGTGAAATCACCGTCTTCCGTCCTCAGCTCCCGTTCGATGGCAGCTGCATCGACAGCCTGCTCTTTTGAAAGGACCTCTTCGACTACGCGCTCGTCGAACGCAGCACGAGCCGCATCAATCTGCCGGCAGACAAGGTCGAGTTGCTCTTGTGGACGCTGGAACCAATCGGTGCTCCAGATACGGTGGAGGTTCCAGCCATGATCGAGCAAAACCTGCTGGCGAAGACGGTCACGGTCCCGGGCGGACTGGGCGCTATGATACGACGCGCCATCGCACTCGATGCCCAGGAGGAAGCGACCTGGGCGCTCCGGATCAGTCACCGCAAGGTCGATGTAGAACCCGGCCAGGCCCACCTGACGCTGGACACTGTATCCGCGAGATTCGAGAGCCGAGGCAACCTGCTCTTCAAATATGGAATCAAAGTCCCGTCCCGTGACGGCCGCCGTGTCGAGCTTCCCCGTGCGGGCATAGCGGAGAAAGATGCGGAACGCCTCGATTCCTTTGCGGCTGGCGGAAAATGCGGGATCGATGTCCTCATCGGTGATCGAGGAGAACACCTCGCATCGCTGCTTGGCACGGCTGATCAGCACGTTGAGCCGGCGCTCGCCGCCCTCGTTGTTGAGAGGCCCGAAACGCATGGGTACCTTGCCGCCCGGTACGGTCGGTCCATAGCCAACCGAGATGAAGATGACATCCCGCTCGTCACCCTGAACGTTTTCAAGGTTCTTGATGAAGAACGGCTCACTGTTGCGGCGGTTGAAGAAGGCCTCCACCTCCGCTGGCAAACCACGGCGCAGCACTTCAAGCTCGTCGAAGATGGCGCGGCTTTGCGATGCGGAGAACGCTGCTACACCCAAGGACAGCTTCGGGTGCAGTCGGGCGTGCTGGACGATGGCCTCAGCGACTACCTTGGCCTCCGGCCCGTTGACGCTCTTGACCGGTGAACCGAAGACGCCATCCCGAACAGGGTGGAAGCGCAGGCCCCGCCCACCCTCCTGAGTCCAGGGGCTGGGGACGATGAACAGCTTGTTTTCATAGAACTGGCGGTTGCTGACCGCAATGAGCGACTGGTGACGGCTACGGTAGTGCCAGCGGAGCATGCGCATGGGCAGGCCGCGTGCGGTAAACAGGCCAAGGATGCTTTCAACATCGCCGACCTTCGTTGGCTCATCCTCGTCGATGTCTTCATCGCCACTGGTGAGCTTGGCAAAGAAACTGGTTGGCGGTAGCTGACGAGGGTCACCGACCACAACTACCTGCTTGGCGCGAGCCACCGCACCCAGGGCGTCGACCGGCTGGATCTGGCTCGCTTCGTCCATCACGAGCAGGTCGAACTCCAGTGCGCCCGGCGGCAGGAACTGCGCGACCGACAACGGGCTCATCATGAAGACCGGCTTCAGGGCGGTGAGCGCAGGGGCCGCGCGTTCGACCAGCTTTCGCAAGGCCATGTGACCCTTCTTCTTCTGAATTTCCCCCCGAAGCACCCCGAGTGGGCCAATCGAACCACTGTCCCTTCGAGGAACATTCTGGTGGTGAGCCTGAACGACTTCGCCTGCCGCCGCTGCGATGCGCTGGCGGTCAAGGTCGGCGAACTCGCGGACGATATGGCCGTGGGCGACGCCATCGAAGCGGCCCAGAGCCGGTTCAGCCTTCAGCACCCGACGGTATTGCCCTTCAAAATAAGCGAACTCGAACGCAGCGACCGCGCTCGTCGTCGATAGCCGTCCATCGGCAAGTCTGGCGACGACATCCGCGCAACCGTCGCGAATGGCTCGTGCAGCACGATCGCGATAGGCCAGCCACCGGTGTAGTTCTTCCTGTTCGGTAACCCAGCGTGATAGCCGTGCTGCCAGGGAATCCAAATGCACCTCATAGATCCGCGGCGCACCGACACTGGCTGACAGATCGAGTGCCAGCTCATCTGCAATGGAGTGGAAGGCCGTGGCGAGATGCGCGGCCTGCTCGTCAAGAGCCTTGGCGCGAGGAATGAGCGCCTCACGCTCGTTGACTCGACCGGCCAGCGCGCGGATGTCTCCATTGACTTTCAGCCAACCAGCAGCTGTCGATAGGGCGTCCCAATCACTGTCAAGCCCTCGCCACGCGGAGCCGAACAGCGCGTGGCCGAGGCTATACCCATCTCGTACGCCTTGGCGCCCCTCGCGTCCCGCGTTCAGCCTTTCAAAAATGGCACAGGCTGATGCTGCGCTGGTGGGGGGCTGAATCAGGAAGCGGCTGGCCGTCGACCAGGCGTTCGTATGGCGGACGGCGAGCTGCAACAACGACTCGAGGTCGAGTTGTTCAGGCGCGGTGGCGTCACCGAACACCTGCGTTGCCTGTGCAAGAAAATCGGTATGGACGCCGGACAGGTCGGGAGCGACCTGGGAGAGCAAAAGGCTTACGTGCTTCGAACGCTGGGCGACATCATCCTTCTCAGGACCGCGGGAAGCGATAAGGCGGGGTTCTGCCCCGAGCCCGCGCAGGGACCGCATCCATTCAACCAGAGCCACCAGCGGCGCGGAGGCCGAGCGATCGCCTTGCCAGTCTTCAGCGAAGGCAGCCTTGCCGAAGCCGTCTTCATCGCGCAGCACACGCCGCGCTTCCTGACCGCGGATCAGGGTATCGAGAGAAGCCAGGGTCACCGGGAGAGGTTGGGCGGGCTGAACCAGGACCGAGCGCATGAGCTTGTTGGCTGCACGCCAGTCGCCACTAAGGAAGCGGAACAGGCTCGTGCCCTTGGCCGCGAGCGCGGCGCGGGCGGGACCTACGTCGATATCCCAGGCGAGCTCGTGGAGCTGACCTGCCAGTGACGTACGAACCCCTTCGAGGTCGGCAGCGGTTTGGGCGATCTGCCCGGCCCGCTCTACGCCGCCGTCCCATAGCTCGGAAGCGAACGTTTCGGGGCTTGCCGGTGGCGCATTTGCAACCCGCTCGCCGATCTTGGCGAGGCGGGCAAATTCCCCAGCGGTCGGCGTGCATTCGCGGCCCAGTGCGTGAGCGAGACCGCGGCCCGCCTGCAATAACGCCGGGATGGCGTCGCGGACGGCGCAGAGGCGGCGAACAGCGTCCGCATCGAAGTCACCAGGGCATTCGGTGAGCGCCTGCTGCACTTCGTGAGTGTCCTCGTCCCACGCCTCGACATTGACTTCGCTCGACAGCGACTGGCGCAAGGCGGCATAGCGATGACCCAACGCCAGCAATGTATCGACCGCCGATACGTTCGACCAACCGTCATCTGCCATAGCGTCGATATCAAGCACAGGCGCCACACTGATGCGCAGGGCGAGTGCGCTGACAGCGGCCAGTTCGTCGAGCCTGGACGGAGGCTGGGCTTCCAGCAAACTGGCAGTAGCATTCATATACTGCCGGGCGTCCTCGAGCTGGCCGCGCAGCGTTTCGATACGGGCGACGAGACGCTCACGATCGGTGGGCAGCATCGCTTCGATGCCCACCCCGGTAAAGGCGTGGTCGTCGGGTCTGCCGATGATCTCGATCCGTGTGACCAAGTCATTCAGAAGCGCATGACGCCGTTCGAAACCATCCGCCCCCCAAGCTTCGATCCCCTCCAGAACGACATCATTGGGCATCACCCCCGCTTGCCGCAGGCGTGCGAGATGGCCCATGACCTGGAAAGAGGACAGACTGGATGCTGGGTCGACGGCATGCAGCCGGGCCACATGGCCGTTCAACTCGTCCCGCGCTTCGGTCAGGCGAGCAATAAGGCTTCCCGTGGGAGCTGGCTTCGGCGCTCCGAGATCCCAGGTGCGTCGCAGCTCATCGAGTACCGCACGCTTATTGGCCTTGTTGCTATGGAGTTCCAGGCACGCATCGCCCACGCCCTTTTCGTCAAGGCGCCGTTTTACCACCTCCAGAGCAGCCATCTTCTCGGCCACGAACAGGACCGTTTTGCCGTCCTTGATAGCCGAAGCAATGATATTGGCGATCGTCTGGCTCTTGCCGGTGCCAGGAGGGCCCTGGATGACCATGTCGCGACCGCGACGCACCTCATGGATGGCAATGGCTTGCGAACTGTCGCAATCGAGGATGTGGAGCATGTCCGCCGGCGAGATAACCGGATCGATGTTGGCGCTCTCGTCGAGCATTCCCTCTCCACCTGGGAAGCCGTCTGAGAGCAGGCCCTTAATGAGTGCGCGATCGACGAGTGTGTTGCCCTTGGGCCACACGGCAGGGTCGAGGTCTCTGTACATCAGGAATTTGGCAAACGAAAAGAACCCGACGGTCATCTCATCCGGCAGCACTTCCCACTGGGGCTTGTCCGCCACCGCAGCCGCGACCTCTGCAAAATAGGCATCGATGTCGAAGCTGTCGCTGGCTTCGAAGGCGGGCATACGAAGCTTGTGGATGCGGTCCAGGTACGCTTCCAACGACAGGTTGGATGCGACATCTTCAGCGCGGGCCTTGAGTCGAAATTTCTCGCCCGCCGTTCCGCGGTTCAACTCGACCGGAATTAAGATCAGTGGCGCATGGCGAACGTTGGCCGCATTGTTCGGATCGATCCACTTGAGGGCGCCAAGGGAAGCAAAGAGGACGTTGACGCCCTGCTCTTCCTCGAGTGTCTTTGAGTTCAGGTAGAGCTCGAGCAGATGCTTTTGCAGACCCTTGCCCGTGAGGCGAGTCTGGAGTTTTGTGTCGCTGTGACGGGTGAGCACGCCCCTCTCGTCGACGCTGTCGTCGGGTTGGGCAAGCTGGTCGATTTCATCGGAGTCTTTGGCCGGCTTTGCATCGTCGGCTGCCGAATCATTATCGGACTCATCAGTTGCCGCCTTGCCGGCCAGGAAGGTAAACGCTTTTCCCTCCCGAACGAGGAGGCGATAGACCTCGGATGTCTTCTCATCAACGATCGCTATCGCCGAGGTACGGCTCGATCGCGGCATATTAAGGAGTCGATTTCGCGCTGAGAGGTCAAGCAACTGCGTACGCGCCTGCTCAAGCTTCTCGGCGTTGGGGAGCGCGCTCTGGAAAATCGATGCATCCATGGTCGAGTCGGGCGTTGCTGCTTCTGTCTTACTGTCCATCGTCATGTCCCTGGCGGACAATTTCCGCCGAACGAGCCCTTCATTGGGCGATCAGTCTATTTTCGCATCTCGGGCGGACATACATTGGCTGCCGATAAGGCCAGGAGCCAAGTTGCGACCAGAAATCTCCTTCCAACATCGAAACTGCGTGCGCCTGTTCCAGATAGCATCCATATTAATCCACTGGGAGGCACTTCCAGTGCGGTGATTTGATGTCGAGCAATCAATTTATGTAGAGGGCTGGATACGTGTGTCCATGCCGCTTCCTCTGTCACACCATTCGATAGGCTTTAGTGCGCCGTCCTCGGTGTGCCCTTGCCGACGTTTTCGCACAACCCGTTAAAACCAGGGACGACCACGCATGACTATGGTTTTCCTCATGCTCACTGTATCGCGACCTCGGCGACATCCCCCCGGACAGAGCTTGACGACTGGATTGACTTGGCCTTCTTCGTCCTCAAGATATTTGGCATGGTTATAGGCCGAACCCACCTTATTCGGATCAGCATGGGAACAACTGCGTATCTACCCAGATCTTGGGGTAGCCGATCTCTTTCAGTTCTATCGAAATGGTTCCGCGGATGCCGTAGCCAGTTAGAAGACTCTCGTAATCCATTCGCTTCAAAGCTGCGTTGGGGGTGTTCTCGCTGATGCGTTTTTTGAGTTCGCTGTGGTGCGCAAGCAGGTGTTTCTTGGCTGGGCGCATTGATTGCCTCAGAGATCGTAAATCTCGATCGCCCGCATATCCCGCGCTACGTGGGGCACAACTGGGGGCATAGTTTAGTTTTTCCGACCTGAAAATACTGCGCTAGGGCCAAGTCAAAATGTTTTTTGGCGATCCCGAAAGTTTATAGGGACCATGTGGCAGGCTGTTTAGCTGATCATTTCTGCCCCTTCTCATCCCTGGGAAACTCATCCACTCCATTCGACGACGCGGTGCACCGAGACCTCTTGGAAGCAGTTGACCGCACCCTGGCCTTCTCCATGTTGGACTCTCAGCGTGCAGATATTCATGAGCGCTACAAATCGCGAGAAACCCGTCAACCGCAGGGCTTTCTCCCGCAGAACCCCATCATGCGCTGGGTGTCTTGAGGCACGAAGACCAGCGGCGCCACGATCTCCCGCACGCCCGAACTGTCGGTCAGCGGCGCGGCGTTGCCCATTGTGATTTGCGACGCGGCCTTCATGACCCATGCGTCGACATTCGCGTCGCCCGAACCTGTGAGCATCGTTACTTTCGGCGTACCGCTGTCTGACGTGAAGCGATAGGACAGCCGCACGCTCTTCTTCTCGCCCGTGGCATTGACCGCTTCAAACACTTCCCGGACAGCCAGCCGCCGAGTCTGCAGCTTGAGAAAACTCGTCAGCCAGATTTGCTGATAACGTTTCATTTGGTCTTCAGTCAGCGGTTGTCCTGCCAGACGCAGACGATTCATGGCTTGCCACTCTTCGTCGCCACAGTAACGGATTGCGCCCAGATAGAGTGCCAAGGCGCCAGGCAAATCCTGCGGGCCACCCTTGCCTTCCTCCATTAAACGCCCCAGCGCCAGCACGGCATTGTTGCCAGACAGGCGATAGAACTGGCGCGCCTTGGCATAGTCCACGGGTTCACCCTCGCCGCGTTCGGCCATCTGACCCAGCAGCACATTGGTGGCCGGTTTAATCTTGGCGGACTCTACGAACAAGGCACGGGCCTTGCGAAAATCCTGATCGACGCCGTGCCCGCCTTCCTGATACAGCTTGCCCAGCATGGCCATGCAGGTGGCGTTGCCGTAACCGGCGAAGCGTTCGATATAACGCAAGTTGTCTCGGTTGAAGGGCTCTATACCAGCAAGGCCCATGCAGCGAAAGCCAACGTGGAGGGAATCGTAATCAGCAGGTCGAAGCAGGCTTTGACAGCCGGCGAGGGTGAAGAAAAACAAAAGAAGGTAGGCTGGTTTTAACATGGCGTCCGTGCGTCCTTGCGGTAAAAGCAAGGCATTATGCCAGCCTTTGAGCAGAGAATATCGCCCAAATAGTGGCTTTTGCTGGAGGAAAGACACCCGTGCAACCACCCACTGGCACTCAGGCGCACGCGGTTACAGCTGCCGTAGAAGGGGCGCTCACGGTGGCGATCACGCCGAAGCAACCTCGTCCCGCTATATCGAATCGCAATGCCGTAGCGCTGGCTGCACTCGGTGCTGCACTGAACGAATGATGCTGACCGATAAGCTCAAGACTCTCGGCCAAACCACAAAAACGATCCCTGCGAGAGAAAAACACTGAGTACCAGCCCCTGCCAGACTGGAGTCCTTCGGAAATCGCCATTGGCGATCAATCGCACACTCGATGCGAATGAGGGCAAACAAAAGCGTTATCGACCTGAAAACATTGTCCTGGAGCCCAATCAAAATGCTTTGCGGGGATCCGGATAGCCTCTTTCATTCCTGACTTTTCAGAGGCTCGCTACCCGGCACAAGCGCTCCTTCTTGCAATTCAATCGCGGCGTAAAAGCGTATTCGGTGCCACGCCAAACGCCTTGCGAAACGCATGGCTGAAATGCGAGAAATCAGAAAACCCAAAGTCCAGCGCCGCTTCGGACACACTGCGTACCTGGCCACGCTCGATTGCTTCTCGGCTGGCATTCAAGCGCTCTTTCCAGATCTCTGCAACGGGGGTTTTCTGGTAGCGTGCGAAGGCCCGAGTAACGGTGCGGGTGGACACATTGTGGGCTTTGGCGATGGCTTCAATCGACAGGTCCGGCTCGGTCAGGTGGCGTTGGATGTACTGCATGATGCGGCCGTAGAGGTCCATTTCCTGATGGCTGGTTTTCAGGTCCTGGAGTTCCAGGCTGATTACAAGCAGATCAAGCACAGCACTTGAGTAACGATTCGAGATGCGCTCATCCTGCAGCGACGCAGGCGTGCTCGCGGCCTGGTGCAGCATTTCACGCAAGGGCACGACGCCTGGGCGCCGGTCGTCGAGGACCATCGCGGTGTACTCGGCAATACGCGGCAGGCGTTCGGTGAGCAACGCTCTGGGAATACGGATCAAGTGGTTTTCGGTACCACCCAGGCTGAAGCGAAACGCCTGGGTTGCGTCATAAAGAAACAAGTTGCCCGTCGCCAGGTTGGCTTTTCTTGAGCCTTGTTCGATTTGCCCATGGCCCTTTCGAGCGAAACCCAACCATAAATCTTCGGCCGGACCGCTGCGCAGGTGCTGCTCGGAACGCTCCCAGTAATGCAGCGGCGAAGACAGCGTACAGATGTCCAGCGCGCCGACTGTATTAAGGGTGAGCGAGCCATCAAAGCGGCTCTGGGACAAGGGTTTGCTATCGGCCGCCAGGCAATGACGACAGACCACTTCTTTCCAATAATCAAACCGACGTGTTGCAGGGACGGCAAGGGTCGAATACTGAGTGTTCGGGTTCATGACGCTGACCTCGACAACGATGCAATAGGCGCTCGAGAAGTTGTAACGTGCGGCCGATTGTCAGCCATCGAAGCAATTAACACGCCAAATGCATTGGCAAGCCAGCTTCCACATTTGCACCGACGGCTGTCAGATAGAGGGAGGCGGCTGTCAGGCCGTCACGGGAGCAAGCTCCCTCGCCACAGGTCTCGCGCCTATGCCCGTTTAAGCGCACATCACATCACGCCATCAGCACGTGTGCACCAGCGCAGACCACAGGTGAACCTCCGTAGCAGGACTGTCTTTGCCAACCAAGCGGTTGTCTCGCCTAACAAAGCGCGGCCTTCTCTGCCGGCATAATTTCCACCTCGCAGCAGCTCATACCCCGCTGATGAGGCACGCCATGCATCGACACTCTGCACCACGACTGGCTGATTCCTCCTGGCTTCTGCAACGGCGCGACCTCGCGCCTGAGGAGTCGGCTTATTGGTTGATTGAATGGGGGGCCATGCAGCTACTGCACCGACGGCAGGTCGCCAAGCGCCCCCTGCCGCCGACGCGATGACGCCCACCCGTAGGCCTGAACGAAAATAACGAGGAGCTCAAGATGGAATCTGCAATCGACACACATCTGAAATGCCCACGCACCCTGTCCCGCCGTGTACCCGAAGAGTACCAACCGCCGTTCCCGATGTGGGTGGCGCGCGTCGATGAGCAACTGCAACAAGTGGTGATGGCTTATCTGGGCGTGCAATATCAAGGAGATGCCCAGCGCGAGGCGGCCTTGCAGGCTATGCGCCACATCGTCGGCAGTTTCAGCCTGGCAGAGGGCCCGCAGAACTACGATTTGACCCAGCACACCGACAGCAGCGGCTTTGATAATCTGATTGTGGTCGGGTACTGGAAAGACCCTGCCGCCCATTGCCGCTGGTTGCGCTCACCCCAGGTGAATGACTGGTGGAGTTCACCGGATCGCCTGGGTGAAGGCCTGGGTTACTTCCGCGAAATCACCGCGCCACGCGCCGAGCAGTTCGAGACGCTATACGCCTTCCAGGAAAACCTGCCCGGTGTCGGCGCAGTCATGGATGCCACCAGTGGCGAGATCGAAGAGCACGGCTATTGGGGCTCGATGCGCGACCGTTTCCCGATCTCCCAGACCGACTGGATGAAGCCCACGAGCGAGCTGCAAGTGGTCGCGGGCGACCCCGCCAAGGGCGGACGCGTCGTGGTGCTGGGGCACGACAACCTCACACTGATTCGTTCAGGCCAGGACTGGGCGGATGCCCAGGCAGAGGAGCGCTCCCTCTACCTCGACGAAATTTTACCGACGTTGCAGGACGGCATGGACTTCCTGCGTGACAACGGTCAGCCGCTGGGCTGCTACAGCAACAGGTTCGTGCGCAATATCGACCTGGACGGCAACGTTCTCGACCTGAGCTACAACATCGGTCACTGGCGCTCGGTGGAGAAACTCGAACGCTGGGCTGAATCCCACCCTACCCACCTGCGTATTTTCGTGACGTTCTTTCGCGTGGCCGCGGGTTTGAAGAAGTTGAGGCTGTACCACGAGGTGTCCGTGTCCGACGCCAAGAGCCAGGTCTTCGAGTACATCAACTGTCACTCGCAAACCGGCATGTTGCGCGACGCCTTGCCGCCCACAGCCTGAGCGCCCGCGGCGTTTAACAACCCGGCTTCTACCGCCTGCCACCCTTCACGGGTGGCCCGGTCCCCTGTGCGAGGAATAAACAATGAACAAGATCCACCTGCTGACTCTCTCAACCCTGTTGCCCGCCCTCCACGCCAACGCGGGTGAAGTCGCGCCTGGCGATTACGAGCAATATCCAGTCGGCGCCACTATCGGTGCGATTTATTATCAGCACGCCACTACGGACTCGGCTTACGCCAACGGACACAAGGTCAGCTCTGACTTCAGGGTGACCTCCGACGTTGGCATCCTGCGTCTGCTCCATGTGTATGCGCTCAGCGACACAGTCACTATCGACCCGCAATTCCTCTTGCCTTTCGGGCACGTCTCCGGCGCAGGTGACGCCTCAGCACTGGGCAGTACTCGAGGCGTGGGCGACTTGATCCTCACCGCGCCGGTGAAATGGCGGTTCAACGAAGCCCGCGACACCCTCAGTATCGCCCCCTATGTGTATGTGCCTTCGGGGACGTATGACAAGGACGACGCGCTTAACCTAGGGGAGAACCGCTGGAAATTCGAACTGCAGAGCGCCTACGTCAAGCACTTCACAGAGAAATGGGCGATGGACCTGGTCGGCGGCGCGACCTGGTATGGCGACAATACGGATTACGGTGCAAATGCCGACCGCATGAAGCAGGACGTGTCCTACGCAGCGCAGATCATGGGGCGTTACATGCCGGACGCCACCACCACCTTTGGTATTGGCTTGGGGCGTACCTGGGGTGGCGAGACAAACGTCGAGCATGTCAATCAGGACAACGAACTAGGCACCACCAACTTGCGTCTCACCGCCACCAAGTTCGTCAGCCCCACCGACCAGGTGCAACTGCAATTGGGCAAAGACCTCTCGGTGGACAACGGCACCCGCGAAGACTTCCGCATGAACCTGCGCTACGCGCACATTTTTTAACGCCAGAAACTGCGACCGCGCGCCCTTGGCGCCTGGGTGTCCGGCTCAACCAAGTCGATGTCTTTCTCAACCAAGCCGCCGGCTGGATGCGCGGACTATCTTGAGCCCCAGGCTCGCTGATATTGAGCACGCAGTGCTTTTCGGCCACTTACGATAAGGACAGCCCAACCATGGCAATCGCTCGCCCCACCCTTGAACAGCTATTGGCTATTTCGAGCAGCCTGCACATGCAACTCAGTGCAAAGCAAGCCGATGAATACCTGGCGCTTATGCAGGCAAGCTTCGACGCATATGACCTGGTTGACGAGCTGCCGGACTTCATCCCGCCGGTCCGTTATGAACGCAGCTCGGGCTATCGTCCCTCGGCCGCACACAACCCGCTCAACGCCTGGTACTTCCGCACCGAAGTCAACGGTGCGCGCGAAGGCAAGCTGGCGGGTAAAACGGTCGCCCTCAAGGACAATATTTCACTGGCTGGCGTCCCCATGATGAATGGTGCCAAGCCGCTTGAAGGCTTCGTTCCCGCCTTCGATGCCACGGTTGTCACGCGCTTGCTGGATGCCGGCGCGACCATCCTCGGCAAGGCAACGTGCGAACACTACTGCCTGTCCGGCGGCAGCCACACCTCCGATCCTGCACCGGTGCACAACCCCTTTCGCCAGGGCTTTGCCTCGGGAGGCTCGTCTTCCGGCAGCGCAGCACTGGTTGCCGCCGGCGAGGTCGACCTGGCAGTCGGCGGTGACCAGGGCGGGTCAATCCGCATCCCTTCCGCCTTCTGCGGCACTTACGGCATGAAGCCGACCCACGGACTGGTGCCCTACACCGGCATCATGGCCATCGAAGCGACTATCGATCACGCCGGCCCCATTACCGCAAACGTGCGCGACAACGCCTTGATGCTGGAAGTCATGGCCGGCGCCGATGGGCTCGATCCGCGACAAGCCGCGCCGCAGGTCGACGCTTACAGCGATTACCTGGAACGCGGTGTCAGCGGGCTGAGGATCGGCATCCTGCGCGAAGGTTTTGAACTGGCCAACCAGGACCCACGTGTGGCCTCTTGCGTACGTCAAGCCATTGCAGCGTTTTCGCGGCTGGGCGCGCAGGTCGAGGAGGTGTCGGTGCCTGAGCACAGCATTGCCGGTTCGCTATGGCACCCCATCGGCTGTGAAGGCTTGATGATGCAGATGATGCACGGCAATGGGGCCGGTTTTAACTGGCAAGGGCTGTATGACCTCGGGTTGCTGGACCAGCAAGCCGGATGGCGCGATCAGGCCAATGACCTGTCCGCCTCTCTCAAGCTGTGCATGTTCGTCGGGCAATACGGTCTGGAACGCTACAACGGACGTTTCTACGCCAAGGCACAAAACCTCAGGCGCGTGGCACGTGCCGGGTATGACGCCGCGTTGGCGCGGTATGACCTGCTGGTGATGCCCACCGTCCCGATCATCGCCCAGCCCCACCCGCAGCCGGGTTGCTCGATTACCGAGTACGTGGCCCGTGCACTGGAAATGATCGGCAATGCCTCTGCCCAGGACATCACCGGGCATCCGGCCATGTCGATTCCCTGTGGTCTGGTAGACGGTTTACCTGTCGGGATGATGCTGGTCAGCAAGCACTATGCCGAAGGCACGATTTACCAGGCTGGCGCAGCGTTCGAGGCGTCGGTTGACTGGAAAAACTGTTAGCCGGTAAACCCGGGCAACGCAAAAAGAACAAGCCGCCAGGCGCTGCCCAGAAACTCAACGATGAGGAGTCAACTTATGAGCGCACATGAAGCAACCACATCAACACCGGGAGAACGCGCGCAAGCGCTACTGCAAGTGCTCAAACAGAAGGATCTGATCCCCGACGGTTACATCGACCACATGACACAGCTGATGGCACACCAATGGAGCCCGGAGAACGGGGCTCAAGTGGTCGCCAGAGCCTGGGTGGACCCGCAGTTTCACGAACTGCTGCTCAAAGACGGCACCGCGGCGTGCGCCCAATTTGGCTATACCGGCCCGCAGGGTGAATACATTGTTGCACTGCCAGACACGCCCAGCGTGAAAAACGTGATTGTGTGCAGCCTGTGCTCCTGCACCAACTGGCCTGTCCTGGGTTTGCCGCCGGAGTGGTACAAGGGCTTCGAGTTCCGCGCCCGACTGGTGCGCGAAGGGCGCACCGTCCTGCGGGAGCTGGGCACCGAGCTGCCGGCCGACGTCATCGTCAAGGTGTGGGACACCAGCGCCGAAACCCGCTATCTGGTGCTGCCTGTACGGCCCAAGGGCAGCGAATCCATGGATGAAGAGGCCCTGCGAAAACTGATCACCAAGGATGTCCTTATCGGCGTGGCGCTGCCTTACGTGGCGTAAACGGTGCCCTTTGTTTTTTGCATTTTTCAGAGGTATTCACAATGGATGGCTTTCACGATCTCGGTGGGTTTCAAGGCTTTGGCAAAATCCCTCACACCATCAACAGCCTGAGCTACCAACCCGTGTTCAAGCAGGACTGGGAACACCTGGCCTACAGCCTGATGTTTGTCGGTGCCGATCACTTGAAAAAGTTCAGCGTGGACGAAGTTCGCCATGCCGTGGAGCGCCTCGACGTGCGCCAACATGTCGGCACCCAATACTACGAACGCTATGTCATCGCGACCGCCACCCTGTTGGTCGAAACCGGTGTGATCACCCAGGCGGAACTCGACCAGGCCCTGGGTTCGCACTTCAAGCTGGCGAACCCCGCGCATGCCAGCGGGCGCCCGGCGATCAGCGGCCGCCCGCCCTTTGAAGTGGGCGACCGGGTGGTGGTGCGCAACGAGTATGTGGCCGGGCATACCCGCATGCCGGCCTACGTGCGCGGCAAAGAAGGCGTGGTTGTGCACCGCACCGCGCAAAAGTGGCCCTTCCCTGACGCTATCGGCCACGGCGATCTGAGCGCGACGCATCAGCCGACCTACCACGTCGAGTTTCGCGTGAAAGATCTCTGGGGCGATGCAGCAGATGAGGGGTTCGTGGTGGTCGACCTGTTCGAAAGCTACCTGGACCACGCCGATGGCACGGTGAACGCATGATGGACGGTGCCTTGGCAGGCCGACTGCCGGTGACGGTGCTTTCCGGCTTCCTCGGCGCCGGCAAAACCACCCTCCTCAACCATATCCTGCGCAATCGCGACGGCCTGCGCGTAGCGGTCATCGTCAATGATATGAGCGAGGTCAACATCGATGCCGAGCAGGTGCGGCACGACGTAGCGCTGCACCGGGGCCGCGATGAGTTGATCGAGATGAGCAATGGCTGCATCTGCTGCACGCTGCGCGCCGATTTGCTCGAGCAGATCAGCGCCCTGGCACGCCAGCAACGTTTCGACTACTTGTTGATCGAGTCCACGGGGATTTCCGAGCCGATGCCGGTTGCCGAGACGTTCGCCTTCCTCGACGCGCAGGGCTTCAGCCTAAGCGAACTGGCGCGGCTCGATACGTTGGTGACGGTGGTCGATGGCAGTCGCTTTGAGGCATTGCTCGAATCGCCGGACATCGTGGACCGCGACGACGCACCCACGCGCCACCTGACCGACCTGCTGATCGAGCAAGTGGAATACGCCAACGTCATTCTCGTCAACAAACTGGACCTGATCGACGAGCCCGGCTACCAGGCCGTGCATGCGATCCTCGCCGGCCTTAACCCGAGCGCGCGGATCATACCGATGACTCAGGGTAACGTGGAGTTATCCGCCGTCCTCGGTACTCACCTGTTTGATTTGCCCAGCCTTGTGGCCTCGCCCGGCTGGATGAAAAAAATGCAGGCCGACGACGCACCGGCCTCTGAATCGGACACCTATGGCGTGACCTCCTGGGTGTACCGCGAGCGTGCCCCTTTTCACCCACAGCGATTACTCGATTTTCTCCAGCAGCCCTGGCGAAACGGGCGACTGTTGCGCAGCAAAGGTTACTTCTGGCTCGCCAGCAGGCACTTGGAAACCGGCCTGCTGGTGCAAAGCGGCAGGCAATTCCAATGGGACTACGTCGGGCACTGGTGGAACTTCATCGAGCAGGCGCAATGGCCGCTGGATGAATATCGGTTGCAGAACATCATGGCCAAGTGGGACAGCATTGTCGGCGATTGCCGGCAAGAGCTGGTCTTTATCGGCCAGGGCCTGGACACCCAGGCACTGCAGCGCGCACTCGACAATTGCCTGCTGAGCGCTCAGGAAATCGCCGCTGGCCCCTCGGCCTGGCAAGCCCTGCCGGGGGCGACAACGTTTGACTCCCTGGCCTTATCGGCGCCGACGCCGTCCTTGCAGGCTGACCCCATTTGACCGAGGTAGAGGTGGCCGCGCAGCCTGCGTGGGCAAAGCACATATTCCAACAATAATAATCAGGTACGTTATGCGCGATTACGACTCAGCAGTCTCATCCTTCGATTATCTACAGCTGGCTGCCCGGGACTTGCACGGCGAACCCGGCGCCTTGAATGCCTGCATTGAATGCTGCGACCGGCATGCCCATGTCAATGGCGTGGCGTTGTATTGTGAAACGCGCGATGGCCACGCCACGCAGCACACCTTCAGCGAACTGCAGGCGCACGCGGCGCGCTTCGGCAACTTCCTGCGAGCCCATGGCGTGCAGCCGGGGGATCGGGTTGCCGGCCTGATGCCACGCACGGTTGAACTGGTGATTGCCATCTTGGGAACCTGGCGCATCGGGGCGGTCTACCAACCACTCTTTACCGCGTTCGGCCCCAAGGCCATTGAACAGCGACTGGACTGTTCCAACGCGCGCTGGATCGTGACCGACGCCCACAATCGTCCCAAGCTGGACGAGCTCTTCGACTGCCCCCACGTCATCGTGACCGACGCCACCTCACGGCGTCCCAGCGACTACGCGTTTTGGGATGTGCTGGAACATCAACAACCCGACTGCACACCTGAGCTGCTGGACGCCCGTGCGCCGTTCCTGCTGATGTGCACCTCGGGCACCACAGGGCCGGCCAAGCCGCTGGAGGTGCCTTTGAGCGCCATCCTTGCCTTCAAAAGTTATATGCGCGATTCAATCGACCTGCGCGAAGACGACCGTTTCTGGAACCTCGCCGACCCCGGCTGGGCCTATGGCTTGTATTACGCAGTGACCGGGCCACTGGCGTGCGGCCGGGCTACGCTGTTCCATGACGGCCCTTTCACCACGCAAAGCACCAGCCGGATTATCGCCAAGTACGGGATCAGCAACCTGGCCGGCTCGCCTACGGCCTTTCGCCTGTTGATTGACGCCGGGGCCGAGTTCGCCGACGCCGTACGTGGCCAACTGCGTGTCGTCAGCAGCGCCGGCGAACCGCTCAACCCACAAGTCATCCGTTGGTTCGCCGAACAGCTCGGCGTGGTCATTCACGATCATTACGGCCAAACCGAAATCGGCATGGTGCTGTGCAATCACCATGGGTTACGCCATCGGGTCCGCGAGGGTTCTGCCGGTTATGCGGTGCCGGGGTACCGGATTGTCGTGCTGGACGATGCGCAAAGGGAGTTGCCGACAGGCCAGCCGGGCGTACTGGCGGTGGATCGCGAGCGCTCGCCCCTGTGCTGGTTCAATGGCTACCTTCACATGCCCACCAAGGCGTTTGTGGGCCGTTATTACTTGAGCGGCGATATCGTGGAGCTCAATGAGGACGCCAGTATCAGCTTTGTCGGCCGTAACGACGATGTGATCACCACGTCCGGCTACCGCGTGGGGCCTTTCGATGTGGAGAGCGCGCTCGTCGAACATCCGGCAGTCGTCGAAACCGCGGTGATCGGCAAGCCCGACCCGCAACGCACCGAACTGATCAAGGCGTTTGTCGTGCTCAATCGTGAGTACCTGCCCAGTGTCGAGTTGGCAGAAGTCTTGCGCCTGCATGTCCGACAGCGCCTGGCTGCGCATGCGTACCCACGGGAAATCGAGTTCGTCGAGCAACTGCCCAAGACCCCCAGTGGTAAGTTGCAGCGGTTCATACTGCGCAACCAGGAAATTGCCAAGCAGCAGGCACTCGACACATGAGGACGGCTCTCGCGCTCAGCCGCTCGGAGTTTCAGCGCAGAGCCCTGGAGCTGTTCAAGGAGCGTAGTTTCAGCCAGGTCAGCATGCGCGAATTGGCAGCGCATGTTGGCATCAGCCCGGGAGCAATTTATCACCATGTAGAGAGCAAGGAAGCCATGTTGTATGAGTGGCTGATAGAGCTGTATCAGGCGCTCTTGTCGCACGTCGACCGGATCAACACCCGTAGATTGACGCCGGCACAACGTCTGACAACACTGATCGAAGGCCATCTTCAATTGCATGAACAGATGACCGGGCACTTCAAGTTAGCGGTCATGGACGCCAATTGCCTGGGCGCTCCGATGCAGGCGAGCGTTGAGCGATTGAGGCGAGCCTATGAGTCGCAACTCATGAAGGTGATCGGCCAGCAGGGCCATCAGCCCGGCGGGCCGTTGCGTGAGGGGGCGCTCACGGCGATTTTGCCCGTACTGAACAGCCTGCCCACATGGCTGAGCCCGACGATTGATAACTGTCAGCGTCGGCTTATTACAAAGACCATCGCCGATGCGGTCATAAAGGCCATTAATTCCCTACCTTGAGTGCCGCTGCGCAGGCCCAGTAGCCTCCTACACGCCTATCGCCTTGGCCAAGGCGCTTAGTCGCTCCTTCTCATGCTGCAGTGTCAGTGTTGCATGCGCGCGTGTGATGAGTTGGTCCGCCTGCCTAAGGCACGCCGTTTTGAACAGAACAGGGTTTATTTCGGCAAGGCTGATAAGGGCTTTCAACAGGCGAGCATCCACTTCGAACACACCTGCACCGTCTCTGCTGATCGGGG
This sequence comes from Pseudomonas sp. PA-7-1E, assembly GCF_021605325.1. NCBI lineage: Bacteria > Pseudomonadati > Pseudomonadota > Gammaproteobacteria > Pseudomonadales > Pseudomonadaceae > Pseudomonas > Pseudomonas sp. PA-7-1E. Next base: position 118,911 of record NZ_WKFA01000015.1, on the reverse strand, counting down.
CGAAGAAATCCTCAAACAGATCATCGACGTTCAGCCCTCGAACAAATACCTGCTCACACTGCTGATCTGTCTGCCGGCCAGACCCGCCGGGCTTACCCCAGCATGTCAACGTTCTCACTCCCCGACCAATCACATCAATAGCGGTACCTGGATCGTTGACGGCAGGTGACAACGCGCGCGAAGCGATTTCAGAGAGGACGCAGAGGCCGAAACGGGGATCGTGTTCGAATGTGCGACGGTTACCGATGGTCAGCGTAGACAGGATCTTTTCCCTGGTGGCCTGTGTGCCATCGTCTTGCCTGGTGCCCAGGCTGACCACGTGCAACAGTGGCATGCCTTCGTGTACGAAGGTTCCCGGCACCACCTCCAGGTAAATATGCGTGCAGTCATGCTGCGCGATAGCGCCCAAGGCCAACACGTCGATATGCTGCACATAGCCCGTCTGCTCACTTTCGATGGTCATTGCGCCGGGGGCCAGAGCGTGATCGGTCGGGTAGGCTGCAGCGCCGAGGCAGGGCCATTGGGCGCGTTGGCTGATGGCCGCCATGGCCGCTTTTTCGACGCGGTCGATGGTTTCTCCTACCCTGCCGAGCTTGGACAAATGGTCGATCCACCGCAGCAGGGTGTAGACCACCAGTACAACCACGGCGATGGTCACCGCGAACAGCAGCACGCGACCCTGCGCGCCGTAGGCGCCGGTGCTCAGGGCAATGATGCCTACCAGGCTGAAAAGAAATGAGCCAATAAACGTAGCGAGGGCGTTTTGCGTCGTAGTGTCTTCCATCACCAAAGTGGTGGCTCGCGGGGTCACACCACTACTTGCGGCACCGTACGCGGTGACCATCGTGCTCAAAGAAAAGGTCGTGACGGCCAGCATGCTGGACGCAATGATGCCCAGAATCTTGTCCACCGCATCTGCACCGATGCGCGTGGGCAGGGACTCGGGAACGAAGTCTTTGAACACAACGGCAAGCAGTGCCGTAGCGACCCCTAGAAGCGAGAACAAGGAGGCTCTGAACCACAATCGCTTGGTGAGACGATGGGTTGCCCAGCGCAAACGGTCGATCATGTGGTGCCCTCGGTGACTGCGTCGATTTGAACGGAGTGTACATGGCTGTCGATACTGGCTAAGTTGAATTAATCTTGGTCATCTCAAAAATGGAACACTGCCCATGTTCGACCTCAACGAACTCTTCCTCTACGCCAAGGTGGTCGAGTACGGCGGCTTTGCGGCGGCGGGCCGTGCGCTGAACCTGCCCAAATCGACCTTGAGCCGCAGAGTCAGCCAGCTTGAAGCCAGGCTGGGGGCGCGGCTGATACAGCGTTCGACGCGCCAGTTCCAGGTCACCGATATCGGCCAGGCCTATTACCGCCATTGCGTGGCGATGATTGCCGAAGCCGAGTCGGCCGAAGATGTGATTGCCTTCAACAAATCAGAGCCGCGGGGCGTGATCCGCTTGAGTTGCACCACTGCGCTGCTCAACTACTGGGTGGCGCCGATGCTCGCCCAATTCATGGCGCAATGCGCCAGCGTCGAACTGAACGTGAAAAGCTTCAACCGCAAGGTCGACATCATCAGCGAAGGCTATGACATGGCCTTGAACCTGTGTTTCCCGCCGCTGGAAAGCAGTGAGCTGGTCATGAAGGTACTGGCTAAAAGTCCTCAGGTACTGGTGGCGAGCGCGACTTTTTTGCAGGACGCTCCCCTGCCCTCGCTACCGGCTGACCTTGCCGGGCTGGCGACGATCCATTGGGGCAACCCGTTGCTTGCGTACCTGTGGGACCTGACCGGGCCGGACGGCGCGACGGCCCAGGTCGCGCACACGCCACGCCTGGTCAGCGATGATATGTCGACCCTGAAAAACGCAGCACTGGCGGGCGTGGGCATCGCCAACCTGCCGCAGGTAGTCGTGAAAGACGAACTGGCCGATGGCCGCTTGATTGCCGTATTGCCTGAATGGCAACCCGCTGAAGGCGTGATCACCGCCGTGTTCCCCTCCAGGCGTGGGCTGATGCCGTCGGTGCGGTCCTTGATCGACTTTCTGGGCGACGCGTTTGAGGCGCCGTGATGCTCCCATGGATTGCTGGGAAAGTTCCTTGCACCCTCAGCAACAGTCTTTTGTCATCAATCACATTGATAGCTCCCTAACAAAACCCCCATGCTAGAGGGCTGACTCCGCGCTTATATCATTCCGAATGATAGTTACCTTTGCTTCATTCGATTCGTGACCTAGCACCTCCCCGCGCATGATCCGCCCATCTCAAATACATTGGCGGATGCACCTCATGGAACAGTCACTCAAACTTTTGCGCTTCCCCTTGGCGATCTTGGCCGTGGTGGTGATGAGCGCGTGCGGCAAGTCCCCGGAACAAGCGGCCGCCATGCCTCCTGCCAAGGTCAGCGTGGCCAAGGTGCTGGAACAGCCGGTCAACGAGTGGGACGAGTTCACCGGGCGCCTTGAAGCGCCGGAAACCGTGCAGATTCGTCCTCGGGTGTCCGGCCAGATTGACCAAGTCGCTTTTACTGAAGGCGCTTTGGTCAAGAAAGGCGACCTGCTGTTCCAGATCGACCCGCGCCCGTTCCAGGCCGAAGTACGCCGCCTGGAGGCCCAACTGGCTCAGACCAAAGCCGCCGCCACCCGCAGCGAAAACGAAGCACAACGCGGCGAACGCCTGCGCCAGAGCAATGCGATCTCCGCCGAACTGGCCGACTCGCGCACCACCGCCGCCCAGGAAGCCCGTGCCGCGATGGCCGGGATCCAGGCGCAGTTGGACCTGGCCAAGCTGAACCTGAGCTTCACCCGCGTGACCTCGCCCATCAGTGGCCGCGTCAGCCGTGCCGAAATCACCGCCGGCAACCTGGTGACTGCCGATACCACTGCGCTCACCAGCGTGGTCTCCACCGACAAGGTCTATGCCTACTTCGATGCCGATGAGCGCGTGTTCCTCAAGTACACCGAACTGGCCCGTGAAGGCCGGCGCGGCGCAACCACCCCTGTGTACCTGGGCCTGTCCAACGAAACCGGCAACCCGCACCTGGGCCAGATGAACTTCGTCGACAACCAGGTCAACCCGGCCACCGGCACCATCCGTGGCCGTGCGGTGTTCGACAACAGCAAGGGCGAATACACCCCTGGCTTGTATGCGCGCTTGAAGCTGGTCGGCAGCGGCACCTATTCGGCGGTGTTGATCAATGACGAAGCCGTCGGCACTGACCTGGGCAAGAAATTCGTGCTGGTGATGGACGGCGACAAGCCGGCTTATCGCGCGGTGGAACTGGGGCCGAAAATCGAAGGTTTGCGCATCGTGCGCAGCGGCCTGACCAAGGACGACACCGTGATCGTCAAGGGCCTGCAGCGTGTACGCCCAGGCTCGCCGGTCGCACCGGAAACCATCCCGATGGCCAGCAAGGAAACCCTCGCCGCCTTGGCCCAACAACGACAAGCGCTTGAAGCCAGCAACCTGGAGCAAGTGGCGCCGGAAAAACCCGCGCCCAAGCTCGCAAGCGTCGCGACTCCACGCGGTTAAGGGATACAACTCAAGATGAATTTTTCCAAGTTCTTCATTTCACGGCCGATCTTTGCAGCGGTGCTGTCGCTGTTGATCCTGATCGCCGGCGCAATCTCGCTGTTCCAACTGCCGATCAGCGAATACCCGGAGGTGGTGCCGCCGACCGTGGTAGTGCGCGCCAACTTCCCGGGTGCCAACCCTAAAGTCATCGGTGAAACCGTGGCCGCGCCGTTGGAGCAAGCCATCACTGGTGTCGAGAACATGCTGTACATGTCCTCGCAGTCCACCGCCGACGGCAAGCTGACCCTGACCATCACCTTCGCCCTGGGCACCGACCTGGACAACGCGCAGGTGCAGGTGCAAAACCGTGTGACGCGCACCCAGCCCAAGCTGCCGGAGGAAGTGACGCGCATCGGTATTACCGTGGACAAGGCCTCCCCCGACCTGACCATGGTGGTGCACTTGACCTCCCCGGATCAGCGTTATGACATGTTGTACCTGTCCAACTACGCGATCCTCAATATCAAGGACGAACTGGCCCGCCTGGGCGGCGTCGGTGACGTGCAGTTGTTCGGCATGGGCGACTACTCCCTGCGCGTGTGGCTGGACCCGAACAAGACCGCCTCACGCAACCTGACCGCCACCGATGTGGTTACGGCGATCCGCGAGCAGAACCGCCAGGTGGCAGCCGGTGCCCTGGGCGCCCAGCCTGCGCCGAGTGACACAAGCTTCCAGTTGTCGGTCAATACCCAGGGCCGCCTGGTCACCGAGGAAGAGTTCGAGAACATTGTGATTCGTGCCGGCGCCAACGGTGAAATCACCCGCCTCAAGGACATCGCCAGGGTCGAACTGGGCTCCAGCCAATACGCGCTACGCTCGTTGATTGATAACCAGCCCGCCGTTGCGATTCCGATTTTCCAGCGTCCAGGCTCCAATGCCATCGACATCTCCAACGATGTACGCAGCAAAATGGCCGAGCTGAAAAAGAGCTTCCCGGCGGGCATGGATTACCGCATCGCCTATGACCCGACTATCTTTGTGCGCGGTTCCATCGAAGCGGTGGTGCATACCCTGTTTGAAGCACTGATCCTCGTGGTGCTGGTGGTGATTCTGTTCCTGCAGACCTGGCGCGCCTCGATCATTCCATTGGTGGCGGTGCCGGTATCCTTGATCGGTACCTTTGCGGTGATGCACCTGTTCGGGTTCTCGCTCAACGCCCTGTCATTGTTTGGCCTGGTGCTGGCCATCGGTATCGTGGTGGACGACGCCATCGTGGTGGTGGAGAACGTCGAGCGTAATATCGAACTGGGCCTGGAGCCGTTCCCGGCGACCGAAAAAGCCATGAGCGAGGTTACCGGCCCGATCATCGCCACGGCGCTGGTGCTGTGTGCGGTGTTCATTCCAGCCGCCTTTATCAGTGGCTTGACCGGGCAGTTCTACAAGCAGTTCGCCTTGACCATCGCGATCTCAACCGTGATCTCGGCGTTCAACTCCCTGACCCTGTCCCCTGCCCTGGCCGCTGTGCTGCTGCGCGGTCACGACGCGCCGAAGGACCGCTTCTCCAAGTTCCTCGACAAGGTCTTCGGGGGATGGCTGTTCCGTCCCTTCAACCGCTTTTTCGAAAAGGCCAGCCATGGCTATGTAGGCACCGTGCGCCGTGTGATTCGCGGCAGCGGTATTGCCTTGTTCGTCTACGCGGGTTTGATGGTGCTGACGTTCTTCGGCTTTGCCCACACGCCGACCGGTTTCGTACCGGCCCAGGACAAGCAATACCTGGTGGCCTTCGCCCAACTGCCCGACGCTGCGAGCCTGGACCGCACCGAAAACGTGATGAAGCGCATGTCGGAGATCGCCCTTAAACAACCCGGCGTGGAAGCCGCAATTGCCTTCCCGGGCCTGTCGATCAACGGGTTCACCAACAGCCCGAACAGCGGCATCGTGTTCGTAACCTTGAAGCCCTTTGATGAGCGCAAAGACCCAAGCATGTCTGCCGGTGCGATTGCCGGTGCACTGAACGGCCAATACGCCAATATCGAAGAAGCCTACATGGCGATCTTCCCGCCGCCGCCGGTACAAGGCCTGGGCACCATCGGCGGGTTCCGTCTGCAGATCGAAGACCGTGGCAACCTCGGCTATGACGAGCTGTACAAAGAAGTGCAGAACGTGATCGCCAAGAGCCACGGCGTGCCTGAACTGTTCGGCCTGTTCACCAGCTACACAGTGAACGTGCCGCAAGTCGACGCCGCCATTGACCGCGAAAAGGCCAAGACCCACGGCGTGGCGATCAGCGACATCTTCGACACGCTGCAGGTCTACCTGGGCTCGTTGTATGCCAACGACTTCAACCGCTTCGGGCGTACCTACCAGGTCAACGTGCAGGCCGAGCAACAGTTCCGCCAGGACTCTGACCAGATCGGCCAACTGAAAGTGCGTAACAACAAAGGCGAGATGATCCCGCTGGCGACCTTTATCAAGGTCAGCGACACCTCGGGCCCGGACCGCGTCATGCACTACAACGGCTTCATCACCGCAGAAATCAACGGCAACGCCGCGCCGGGCTACAGCTCCGGCCAGGCCCAGGCCGCGATTGAAAAACTGCTCAAAGATGAACTGCCCAACGGCATGACCTACGAGTGGACCGACCTGACCTATCAGCAAATCCTCTCGGGCAATACTGCGCTGTTCGTGTTCCCGCTCTGCGTACTGCTGGCGTTCCTGGTGCTCGCCGCCCAATACGAAAGCTGGAGCCTGCCGCTGGCGGTGATCCTGATCGTACCGATGACGCTGCTGTCGGCCATTACCGGGGTAATCATCTCGGGCGGCGACAACAACATCTTCACCCAGATCGGCCTGATCGTACTGGTGGGCCTGGCGTGCAAGAACGCGATTCTGATCGTCGAATTTGCCAAGGATAAACAGCAGGAAGGCCTCGATCCGCTCGCCGCGGTACTGGAAGCCTGCCGCCTGCGTCTGCGGCCGATCCTGATGACCTCGTTCGCGTTCATCATGGGTGTGGTGCCGTTGGTGCTCTCCAGCGGTGCCGGCGCCGAGATGCGCCATGCCATGGGCGTGGCGGTGTTCTCCGGGATGATCGGTGTGACCTTCTTCGGTCTGTTGCTGACACCAGTGTTCTACGTACTGATCCGTCGCTATGTCGAGCGCAGTGAAGCGCGCAAAGCGGCCAAGGCCTTGAAGCTGGAGACACAGCAATGAGTGTGAAAGTATTCCTGCCGAGCCTGTTGGTGCTGGCGCTCGCCGCCTGTGCCGTAGGCCCGGACTACAAGACCCAGCAACTGGAGGCGGCCAATATCACGGCCGCCGCCGACACCAAGAGCTACGACCACGCCAAATACGAAGGCATCTGGTGGCAGCAGTTCGACGACCCGACCCTCAACCAACTGGTGACCCAGTCCCTGAGCGGCAACCGCGACCTGCGCGTGGCCTTCGCCCGTCTGCGGGCGGCACGGGCCATCCGTGATGATGCGGCCAACGACATCATGCCGGTGGTCACCTCCCGCGCCAGCAGCGATGTGGGCAAGGGCCAGATTCCTGGCCAGACCACCAAACGCGTCAACAGCGAGCGCTACGACCTGGGCCTGGACATGGCCTGGGAAGTGGATTTGTTCGGACGTATCCGCCGCAACCTGGAAGCCAGTGACGCCGACCAACAGGTGGCCGAAGCCGACCTGTACCAGCTGCAAGTCACCATGATTGCCGAGCTGGTGGATGCCTACGGCCAACTGCGCGGTGCGCAACTGCGCGAACGTATTGCCCTGGACAACCTGAAGAACCAGCAGAAGTCGCGTGCCATCACCGTCAGCTTGCGTGATGCTGGCGTGGGTGATCAGCTCGACGTGGAACGTGCCGATGCGCGCCTGGCGGCGGTGGAAGCCAGCGTGCCGCAACTGCAGGCTGAACAAGTGCGCGAGCGCAACCGCATCGCCACCCTCCTCGGCCAGCGCCCCGACAAGCTGAGCGTGGACCTGAGCCCGAAAGACTTGCCAGCGATTGCCAAGGCGTTGCCGATTGGCGACCCAGGGCAACTGCTGCAACGGCGCCCGGACATCCTCAGCGCCGAACGCAAACTGGCCGCCGCCACCGCACGTATCGGCGTGGCCAAGGCCGACCTGTTCCCACGGGTGAGCCTCAGCGGTTTCCTCGGCTTCACCGCCGGGCGCGGTTCGCAGATCGGCTCGGCCGCCGCGAATGCCTGGTCTCTAGGGCCGAGCATCACTTGGGCCGCGTTTGACCTGGGCAGCGTACGCGCGCGTTTGCGTGGCGCGAATGCCGAAGCCGATGGCGCACTGGCGACCTATGAACAGCAAGTGTTGCTGGCATTGGAAGAGTCTGAAAACGCCTTCAGCGACTACGGCAAGCGCCAGCAACGTTTGGTCTCGCTGATCCGCCAAAGCGAATCCAGCCGCGCCGCCGCCGACCTTGCGGCGATCCGCTACCGCGAAGGCACCGTGGACTTCCTGGTCCTGCTCGACGCCCAGCGCGAACGCCTGGCCGCCGAAGACGCCCAGGCCCAGGCCGAAGTCGACCTGTATCGCGGCATCGTCGCAATCTACAAGGCCCTTGGGGGTGGTTGGCAGCCGGATACAGTGGTGGCTAGCAGCAAGTGATGTAAAGAGCTCCTTTGGTTGGTCGCATCCAGCCAATTTTTAGCCCTGCGATCCATTCGGTCGCGGGGCTTTTTTTTAGCCTGGCATTAGCGGATCAATCAATTTGGCCTACGTGTAATACTTATCTGAAAGAAGTTTCCCAAATATTCAAACAGGTTAAATATCTGTCGCAAGGGGTCGATAGCAGGGTGAACCTTTCATCCTATAAGGAGACGAGCATGGATATGAGAGTGGTAATGCCCAATGCGCTTTCTAAGCAGGCAGATGCTTTTGTCATCAAAAACCCAGAGAAAACGACGAACACGTTTACTTTTACTGAAGAGTCCAAAGCCGTTGATGAACTGCGAGTGTGGCAGCAAACGCATCTTGCTGACCTGAAGCAGTTTTTAAAGGGCTATGACATGACATCTATTAGCACTGACGAGCTAAAAGTGGTCGGAAGGCGGTTGTACGAGAGCAATATCATTGATGCAAACGCTTTCGGCGTATTCACATTTGGAGATGGTGCATTTGATGCCAACGGAAAACAAACAAACACACAGGTAAAATTCAACGCAATCGCCCTATTCAACGAAAAGCTGGATGATTACCTTGACTTTGTTAAAAGCAACCCAAGCGTGGGGCGATCGCAAGGCATTCCTGAATACATAAAAGGGATGGTGGATGCTAATCGCGCTATTAATGCGTTGGCGTACTTCTCGAACTCTTCGAAAAATGATCTGTCAGTCGAAGAGCATGCTTGATCCCGACGCAGAAACCCAAATCGAAGTGTGCCAGAACCTCTGGCACACCTTATTTATCTATGGGTCAGCGGCCGTATCTAACGGTACCCGAATAGGACTTTGATTCCCCATCCGGGTTGTGAAGCCTCACTCGATAGGTACCTAAAGTTCCTAACCAGGAAGTATTGGCTGAAATCGCGTTACCAGCGACGGTTTTCCAGGAACTACCGACCTCTTGATCAATATAAATCTGAGGACTTCTCCCTGCACCGCCAGCGGAAACCATGGCATTTATATTTGCGCCGGAGCAACCGTTCGCACCACTTATCGTGAAGGGACCATGGGCGACACTATCACCTCCAGGCCCGATTATCCCGGTGAAGCTCTCTGAAATATTCAAGCAAAGCGCAGACACCTGAACAGACACCACCATCAACGCACTAAAGGGTAACGCAATTAAACGCTTCATAAGTTCACCATCACATTATGGATTGAAAACTTAACGCATGAAGGTCATCACGCCACGTGCTCATTCAGCTATAGCAACGCCCTCACAGTTAAGTACTGTGACCCCTCTACCCAAAAGCGTCTGTAGCGGCCGCGTAGGATCACCATTAAAACTGTGCACGATTTTTTGTTCCGGATATGCCAGCCACTTCCTAAAAACAATAAGGCAGGGTCTGTCATACTCAAGCGAAGGGCGCTGTCAGTTATTTCCTAATCCCGCCTGTAACGCCACTTTCACGCAAGTCAGGTGCCGTCCTGGCCGCCCATTCTAAAAAGAACCTTTTTTAAAATACCAAGTGCTCTTGCACATAGGCCTTGAACGCCTGGTCACGTGCCGGCTGATGCGTGGGCGGGCGCTCGGGAAGCACTGTACCGGGAGGCTGCTGCATTAATCGGTAAACTCCGATCAGCTTCCTGGAGCCCTGGTCCATCGCGTAGATCAACCCTGGCGCGGGGGCGCGCGCAGAGCGTTTGCTGACGATTCTTATGGGTACCTGATCGGTGATCGGTAATTCCCCAAAAGCCGCCTGCGCGGCTTCAATTATCGCGCGGTTCTGCTTGAACAAGTTGGGGTCTGTCTTGAGCTGAGACAGCAGGGCAACACTGGTCATCGTGGACTCCGCGTTGAGATTGCCGGCGCGGGAGCCATACATGTTGACGCCCGTCTTGCCCACAAGGACTGGTGCATCTTCACCTGGCAGGACCAACACTGCAGGGTCGGTATGCCCGTTGGCCAGGTTGAGCAAACCTGCCGCATTTTCTTCATCTGTTCTCAACCGCGTGAGGTAGGCGAGATCAAGCGTACCTCGGCTCACAGGGCCTGGCAGGTGGTCCAATTCATGAATCAACGCGTTGCTCATAGCGCCTTCGTGGGAGCCGAAATGCTGGTAATAGCGCTTGGCACCATCGATGTTGACCTCCATGAATTTCCCCGTCTTATCGACCTTGAAATCTTCCGGGATGACCTGCGCCACCCATCGTTGGTCCCGGGAGCGCATGAACTTTATGTTTCTGGTGGTCAGCGCTTGAGCGTTGGTCTTGAGCCGTGTAAGGCGAGAGGTCATCAGTTTTCGTGCGTGATCAGGTCTAATGCCCTGGAAGCTCTTGAGCACAAAGTCCACGTCTTCAGTCAGCGCAGGGTCTGCTAGCGCTTTAAGTGCATCGTCCACCTTGGACACCATCAGCGGCTGCGAACGCTCGATGAGTTCCTTGACCTCCGCGCGTGTGGCTCTCGGCCCTGGCTTGACCTTGCCTTCGTTCGGTTGCGTCTCCACCGGGCGCTCTTCCTGCGGCTTTTCTGTGCTTTTTAGCGAGTCGCGGCGCATTTGCCGAACGCGCCCGACCCGTTGTTCTTCGAGTTGCGCTTTCCAAGCGGCGCGCACCACGCTCTGGGACTTCTCTCCAAGCCGATACAGGCGGCTTCCTACCCACTTGGCGGCTTTGAGCAGAGGTTCAGAGAGGCCGGCGAATGGATTGAGCAAACCGTTGGTGACTGTCCCCACCGCCCGGGTAGCCGCCGCCAGCCTGGAAAAGCCGGTTTGCGCCTTATCGAACGCTGCAGCCCCCTCCGCTGCACCTCCTGCGACGACAGTAATGGCTACCGCAACGTCGGTGGCGCACCCTGTCAACGCTCTCAGATCTTTTTTGACGTGCCCGGAGACAATGTCGTCGTAGCAAGCCTTGAAGGGAATCAATGTATTTACAAGTGTTTTACTGACCCGTTTGACCCGATCCTGGAAACGCTCCGAGGCCGTTTGCCCCATTGCGGTAGTGAGGAGTTGTTCGGGATCCAGCACCAGATTGCGTTGGGCTACGTAGTCAGCAATCGCATTGGCCCGCTCCGAAAAAAAACCAAGCGGTGCCAGCGTTTGTGAAGATGTCGCCGCGGGCAGTGTTTCGCGCAATGCCCTGATCTGCACCTCGGATGCCCCCGCCCGTGGACCGTCCACGTGGGACTTCATACGGGTCACCCACAACCGCGGGACGATTGCCTCGCCTTTGTCCAACATCGCCTTGAAGTCGTGCCGTTCGACATAGGTCCCGCTCATGGGAAAAAACTCATAACACTTGGCATCTTTGCCCTGCCCGACGCCGATCAGGAAGCCATAGCGCCCCCTCACCGCCTGGAGTTGCTCATCGGCATCTGTTATGGAAGTACCTGCGCCATTAATGGACTCGGCCTCGACTCGATAGAAGGTCAGTTCCTGAGTGGCCAGTGCCTGCCGGTCCGCGTAGGGCATTTTGCTGAGAATGTCTTTCAGGCCCGTGGAGACGGCCTTTTGAAAACGCTCGGTATCACCCTTGACAGCCTCGGCAAGGGACTGCCCGGAATGTTTCAACCTCGTGAAGTGCACCCGCAGGGAAGCCAGCCTGGGGTCATATTCATCTTTGAACAACGTGGCGCCAGTCATATCCACAAGCTTGGTCGAGGCAAATTCACCGTACTTGAGATTGCCGCTCATGTGCAGGTCAACCAGGCTTTCCTTAAAGCCGAGACTGCGCTGCAACCAGGGTAACCCGGGCACCATATTAGACAGCAACTGGGGAAACCGGTACGCCACGGTATGCATCGGTTCGTTCAGATCGTGCCCCGGAAGCACGCGTTCGAGGTCAGCCTGCGCTCGCGCTCGCCGGTCTTTTATCGGGGTGCTCAGTGTTACAAGGGCCTGATGAGAGCTCTCGATATAGTCGTTGTATTTTGTCGCCGCGACTTGCAGGTCTTGGGTGGTGTACTGATCGTCCGCTCGCCGAGCGATGACCCCGTGCATGGTTGCCCAATCAAGCAGCGGTTCTGTTTCGATGGCATGAAACAACACCGCTTGCTCCGGCGTCTGGGCCTGGAGGATGGCGCGCTCCAGCACTTGGTCATAGGTGAGGGTGCGGCTGGAGCCCTCTGCTGACTCCTCCAGCAACGCGACAGTTTTCCTGAGTACCACCCAGGCAGGAGAGCCGATGCGCAATGTATCCGGCGTGTCTGGCAGCACAAACTCTGGAGCGACACTGGCCAGCATGATATGCACAGTGGCATCCACCGCCTCGGGCCGCACGCGCCCATTGCGCATCAGATGCGCCTTCAAGTCGCCCTTGACTTCTGCCAGGGTACGCCCGGCGTTAGCCGGTGAGTACAGGTCATAACCTGCGATATGGTTTCTACGCTGCCCCAGCTCGGGGTCAATGCTCAACATCAGGGCAGTCAGCAGCAATTGGTTGCGCTGGTCGTTTGAAAACCCGGCAGGATCACGCCCAATCGCAGCCAGCAATGTGTTCTGCCGATAGCGATTGAGCGGTGCATGGCTACTCAGATGCCGAGTGATCTGATCATCCATGTTTTGCGTGGTCACGTTCATGCTGGTGAGGATGCCGTCGCCGACATAGGTTCTTAACGCCTCGACCAAGCGTTGGCGTTCGTCAAGGCTCAGGCTTGGGTGGCCTGGCTCCGGTGCCTGCGCAGATGCCCAGGTGTAGTTGCCCAAGGCAGGGCTCGATGGTAGCCCAAGACGCTGCCAATTGATCAGGTTACGCACCTGCGCGGCCGTTCGCGGCAGGTTTTCACCACTCAGCCCTGGAAAACGTTGTTGCAGAAACGCCAGCGCGGTGGTGTCTTTGTCGACGGCGCCAGGACGGGGTGCCAGGTTAAACCGCAGGTTCGCCAGGTCGACGAAGGCATAGTCAGCCTTATCGAGCACACTGCGCTCCAAGACGGTCAACCAGGCTTGCCGGTCAATCGCGTCCGCCTCGCCTTGAGTGAATCTGTGTTGCGCGGGATCCGACCCGGCAACCCACGATGACGAGACCTCAGGGGGGGTAACAAAAGGTGGGGGACCGAAACGCGCTGAAGAGAGAAGAGGTATTGCTGCAGGAACTTTTGATAACACGTCCATGACCCAGCGTTCAATAAGGGTTTCCAGACTGAGAGAAGGTCTGCGCTGGCTCCATAGGAAAAAGACGAGGCGCAAGCCAGACCTTTCGCTACGCTAAATGCCGCCGACTCAACTCGCGTCGCGCAGAATCAGGCTGCGCAAGTGCCCCGGATTGGACCCGGACCACTTGCGGAACGCCTTGTAGAACGAACTGGTATCGGCAAACCCCAACCGCGACGCAATCTCGGCAAAACTGATCTGCGGTTCAGCCAGCCACACAATCGCCAGCTCCTTGCGTACACCGTCTTTGAGCCCCTGATAAGTCTGCCCCTCCTCTGCCAGGCGGCGGCGCAGGGTGGAAGCGGAAATGCACAAGCTGGCCGCAAGGCCCTCGGTTTCAGGCCAGGTATGGGGCGGCATCTGGCGCAGGTCGTGCTTGATGCGGGTGGCGAGGCTTTCGGGATCGCGGTATTTGACCAGGATGTTGGCCGGCGCACGGGCAAGGAAGCGCTTGAGTTCTTCCGGACTGCGCTTGATCGGCAGGTCGAGACAATCGGCTGAAAAAATCATGCGTGTGCGTGGTCGGTCAAAGCGCAGGTTGTCAGAAAACATCACCCGGTAATCGTCACAGAAGTCCGGCTGCGCGCAACGCAGTTCAATGGCGAGGATCGGGATGCGCCGCCCCGCCAGCCAGCAGGCGACGCCGTGGACGATCATCCAATAGGTGAAATAGGTAAAAGCGCGTTTTGGCTCATCAGGTTCGAGCAGGACAATCTCCGCCAGACTCTGCTGGCGAACCAGTTGGGCCGGAAGATGCTCAAGCATCAACGAGAGAAACCCCAAGCCGGTTTCCAGGCCGGCCGCCAGGCTGGGTTGCGCCATGGAGGCGCGACACAGGAACGCCAGGCTACCGGACTTGAGTGTGCGTGGGTCCATGCCAAAAAACTCATCGTCCCTGCGCCGCGCCAGCAAGCGCCACAGACGTGCATAGGCCGTGGCCGCCACGCGAGCGTCGGGCTGCTCAAGCAACGCCGGGTCAATCCCGACTTTGCTCAATGCCTCAACGGTGGCCGCTCCCGGCGCGCAACTGTGCAACAGCGCTTCGCGCACAAGGTGGATGGAGATAGTGTCTTTTTCCGACATGGGGCGTTGAACTGTCCGGCTGCAGTCTGGGTGGTCTGCATCATAAAGGCGGTTGCGCTTCGCCACCACCGTTCAGCCCACGTTCAGCAAAGGTCAATATTTCTTGTTTAGCAATGAGTATCATTATGTTACAACTTAGCTCCCTAACTAGTTGTGCCCGGGTGCCCGATGCTCGTTCCTTTTTTAATCATGCTGCGCGAAGGCATTGAAGCGGCATTAATCGTTGGCATTATCGCCAGTTACCTGCAACAGACCGGGCGTGGCCAGTGGATGCCTGCAGTGTGGATCGGCGTGTTCCTGGCGGCAGCGCTGGCGCTGCTGGTGGGCGGCGGCCTGGAGTTGGTCAGTGCGGAATTCCCGCAAAAGCAGCAGGAATTGTTTGAAGGTGTCGTCGGTCTGGTGGCCGTGGGCATCCTCAGTTCCATGGTGTTCTGGATGCGCAAAGTGGCGCGCTCGATTAAACACTCGCTGCATGAATCCCTCGATCATGCGCTCGCCGGCTCCAGGCATCAGGTGTTCGCCTTGATCGCCATGGTGTTCTTCGCCGTGGCCCGCGAAGGGCTGGAGACTGTGTTCTTCCTGTTGGCCGTGTTCCAGCAAAGCGAAGGTCCGGGCGCTCCGGTGGGCGCCCTGCTTGGCCTGGCCCTGGCCATTGTCGTGGGTTTGCTGATTTATTCCGGCAGCATGCGCCTGAACCTCAGTGCGTTTTTCCGCTGGACCGGCCTGTTCATCCTGGTGGTCGCGGCCGGCATTCTCGCCAATTCGGTGCAAGCCCTGCATGAAGCCGGCGTGTGGAATCACTGGCAGACCGTGCTATTCGACTTCAGCGCTGCGTTGCCCATGGACAGCCCGCTCGGTTCGGTACTGGCCGGTATGTTCGGTTACCAGGAGGCGCCGACCGTGAGCACCCTGGGCGCCTATCTGATTTACCTGGTGGTGGCCCTGGTGATGTTCTTCCTGCCCGCGGCCCCTACCCAGCCCGTTGCCAATACCTCTTCCGTTTCCAGCCAGTAAGGACCGTCTCTTGTCCAACCCAACCCCTCAATCGGCCCCGCCGTCCCGCGCCTTGCGCTGGGGCGTGGCCGGCTCGGTGGTGGTGATGATCGCCGCCGGAGGCCTGTTCTACTACGCCTCGCAATTGGCCGCCGGCAAGCGCCAGACCAACCACAATGAAATCGCGGTGACCATCCACGGCCACGCCTGCGAACCCAACGCCCTGACGGTACCAGCAGGACATGCCAGCTTTCGCATCATCAACCGCTCCGACCGCGCGGTGGAGTGGGAAATCCTCGACGGCGTGCTGGTGGTCGAAGAGCGGGAAAACATCGCCCCAGGCCTGAGCCAAGTGATCAACGCCAACCTGCTGCCCGGCGACTACGCCATTACCTGTGGCCTGCTGAGCAACCCTCGCGGCACCTTGCATGTCACGCCCACGGCAGAGTCTGACGCCCAGGCCAAGGCCAAGCCGTCGATGGTGGCCTTTATCGGCCCGTTGTCGGAGTTTCGCGTGTACCTGAGCAGCCAAGGCGGTGCGCTGGTCAAGGCTGTAACGGTCCTGCAACAGGCCATCGCCGCCGGCGACCTGGCCCAGGCCCAGGCGCTGTATGTACCGGCGCGCGAGGCGTATCAGCGCCTGGCGCCGGCGTCTCAGCGTCTGGCCGAATTGGATAACGCGATCAATGCCCGCGCCGATTATTTTGAACAGCGCGAACAGGACCCCGCCTTCAGCGGCTTCCACCGCCTCGAATACAGCCTATTCCAACAACACAGCCTTGATGGCCTCGCGCCGGTCGCCCAACGCCTGGTTACCGACGTCACCACGCTCAAGCAGCAATTACTGGCCCAGTCCCTGCCCCCGGAGCAACTGGTGAGCATCGTGGTCCGCAACCTCAACAGCCTGGCGGACGTGCGGGCGGCGAGCGGTGAAGAGGAACGCTACAGCCACATCGACTTGAACGGCTTTGCCGCCAATCAGCAGGTCGCGCACAAGGTGGTCGACCTGATGCGCCCGTTGCTGGTCAAGTCCGCCGCCGACCTGTTGCCCGCTATCGACAGCGCGCTCAACGCCTTCGACAGCGAACTCGACGGGCTCAAGGTGAATGACCGCTACCCCAGCTACGACAAGGTTACAGCCGATCAGCGCAAGCAGATCGGCGACAAGGCCAAGGCACTGGCCGTTGCACTCGATGGAATCGACCCCGCCCTTGGCCTTTCCGGCCTGCAGTGAAGACGACCGCATACATGAGTGATACAGAACAGTTTGACCTCCAACGTCGCCGCGTCCTGTTGGGCATGGCGGCCACCGGCGCTGCGATTGCCGGCAGCAGCCTGACCTGCCCGGCGATGGCGGCAGCGGCTGAGCAAGTCACCACCGCACCGCGCAGTGACAAGACCCAGGACCACCAGGCGTTTTTCGGCAAGCACCAAAGCGGCATCGTCACCCCGCGCCCGGCCTGCGGCATGGTCGTGGCGTTCGATGTACTGGCCAGCGACCGCCAAGACCTGGAACGTCTGTTCCGCACCCTCAACGAGCGCATCGCATTCCTGATGACCGGCGGCACCGTGCCCCAGGTCGACCCGAAATTGCCGCCCACCGATTCCGGCATCCTTGGCCCTGTGGTCACACCGGATAACCTGACCATTACAGTATCGGTCGGTGAGTCGTTGTTCGACGAACGCTTCGGCCTTGCCGCCGCCAAGCCCAAGCGCCTGAGTCGCATGGTCGGCTTTCCCAACGATGCACTGGAACCGGCGCAGTGTCACGGCGACCTGAGCCTGCAGTTCAGCTCCAACACGCCGGACACCAATATCCACGCGCTGCGCGACATCGTCAAAAACCTGCCCGACCTGCTGCTGGTGCGCTGGAAGCAAGAAGGCAGCGTGCCGCCCCAGGCTCCGGCCAAGCCCGGCGAACCGGCACAGAGTGCGCGCAACTTCCTGGGCTTTCGTGATGGCTCGGCCAACCCCAACTCCAACGATGACAAGGCCATGGACCAGATCGTCTGGGTACAGCCCACCGGCGACGAGCCGGCCTGGGCCGCCCATGGCAGTTACCAAGCCGTGCGCATCATCCGTAACTTTGTCGAGCGCTGGGATCGCACCCCGCTGCAAGAACAGGAAAGCATCATCGGCCGTATCAAACCCACGGGCGCGCCCATGGACGGCCAGCACGAAACCCAGGTCCCGGACTACCGCAAGGACCCGCAAGGCAAGTTGACCAAGCTTGATGCTCACATCCGCCTGGCCAACCCGCGCACCCCGCAGACCCAGGCCAACCTGATCCTGCGGCGGCCGTTCAACTACTCCAACGGCGTCAACAAAAACGGTCAACTGGACATGGGCTTGTTGTTCATCTGCTACCAGGCTGACCTGGAGAAAGGCTTTATCAGCGTGCAAACCCGGCTCAACGGCGAACCGCTGGAGGAGTACCTCAAGCCAGTGGGTGGCGGGTATTTCTTTACCTTGCCGGGTGTCACCGGGCCCAAGGATTTCATCGGACGCACGCTGCTCGCCGCAACGCACCCTCACCCCCCTGCCAAGACCTAAAACACCCCACAGCGGAATGCCTCCCATGAAGAAGTCGTCTATCGCGTTGTTGTTACTCAGCCTTTCGCCACAGGCAAGCTTCGCCGCTACTGCGCCGTTGGACCTGGTGGGCCCGGTGTCGGATTACAAAATCTACGTCACCGAAGAAATCGCTGAGCTGGTCACCCAGACCCAGGCGTTTACTGACGCCATCAATAAAGGCGACCTGGCCACCGCCAAGAAGCTCTACGCGCCGACTCGCGTGCACTATGAGTCCATCGAACCGATCGCCGAGCTGTTCAGCGACCTCGACGCGTCCATCGACTCACGCGTCGACGATCACGAGAAAGGCGTCAAGGCCGAAGACTTCACCGGCTTCCACCGCATCGAGTACAGCCTGTTCTCCGAGAACACCACCCAGGGCCTCGCCGCCCTGGCCGATAAACTCAACAAGGACGTGTTGGACCTGAAAACCCGGGTTGACGGCCTGACCTTCCCGCCGGAAAAAGTCGTCGGCGGCGCCGCAGCGCTGCTTGAGGAAGTCGCCGCCACCAAGATTTCCGGTGAGGAAGACCGTTACAGCCATACCGACCTGTACGACTTCCAAGGCAACATCGACGGTGCAAAGAAAATCGTCGACCTGTTCCGTGGCCAGATCGACCACCAAGACAAGGCATTTTTGGCCAAGGTCGATAAAAACTTCGCCGCCGTGGACAAGATCCTGGCCAAATACAAGACCTCGGATGGCGGCTTCGAGACCTACGACAAAGTCAAGGAAAACGACCGTAAGGCTTTAGTGGGCCCGGTCAATACACTGGCGGAAGATTTGTCCACTTTGCGTGGGAAGTTGGGACTCAACTGATCGAAAGCGCCCCCCGTACGTCACGGCGAGGGCGCTGCCTGAAGTGTTTCAGGTCGTCATGCGGGCAGTGCTTCAAACCCATCCAGCGGCGTGCCGGTCGGCAACCCGGTCTTTGGATGGGTCGCGTACCAACGTCCATCGGTCTGTACCGCGTACACCGGTATCGAATGATTGTGTCCGTTATGAGCACCAGGCTGAACCGCCTGCTCCTGGACATTGTGCGGCGCCTGCAACTGGTTTGATACACCCAGGCAAGTGCGCAGTTTTTCTTCCACCACGCCAAGCTTTAAAAGCACTGAGGGGTTCGATGCCCTGCCTAACGCTTTAGGCAGCGCGACGAGCCCTTTCCCTCCAGCGGCCATCAAATCTGCCGCGCCATCCAGTGGGTTCAAGAAGCCACTGACCACCTCAACCCCCTTTTCCAGTACGCGAAACGCCTTGACGCCGAAGGGAGCCACAGCTTTTGTGGACTTGACGAGCGGTTTCAAGGTTCCAAATGCCCCACCTGCGAATGCCCCGGCGGTGTCGATGATCAGCCCGCGCATCCCTTCAACGATGTTGCCTTTGGTCAGGTCAATGACGGCCCCGACAAACGGGATCATGCTCAACAAAATACTGTCGTTGCGTCGCAATATTTCGCGCTTTTGTTCCAGCGGCAACATGCCATGCGCGACCTTCAGCACGCTGGCACGATGATGGATAAAATTGCCCTGCATGATCCGATCGACAATTGACTGGGTGCGGGGCGACGAAAAACTGTTAGGCACCTGGTTGGATGCCTCGCCCTGTACAGAGACCGGCGTAGCGTGCAGGGTCTCGCCCAGCTTATCAATAATGACACCTGGCGAGGTCACACCGGGCCTGGGCAAGGCATTGGAGCTGTAAGCGGCAAAATCAAATGGTTCCACCGCGCCCAGCCGCACGGGGAGCTCTGACACCGCCCAAGGCCCATACGTCTTCGGCACCGTTTGAAAGGTCCCCCCGAGGGCCAAATCACGCGGCAGGTCTTCGCGCTTGACGATCAACAGCTTGTCCGGGAACACCTCGAAGTAGCTGATTACCCCGTTGTAATTACAGCGTATCAGCGTGCCCTTTCGCCCTCTGCGCTCCTCCACCTGCTCCGGTGTTACATCTATCTCAGGCACGCTATCGGTTGCCTCGCGCAAGGCAAACAGGTCCACGTCCCCCCACTCCAAGGCTTGGCGATCAGCCAACGGCAGTTGGGCGATCATGCGTCTTGTGGCGATGCTCAAACCCTGCTTGAGTTTGTCCAGGTAGGCATCGACTTCACCAGGCAACTGGGCCTGCACATCCGGTAAATGGGCGATCCTGGCGTTCAACGCTTGCACGTTGGCATCAACGGCTGCCTGGTCGGATGCGCTCAGCCGCGGTATGACAAATGGAGAGGTGCGCCGGGCTGGTTGTGGCGGCTGCTCCCCGGGCGCCAGCAGCATCCACCGGTCCCTTGTAAGGTCGCCGGTCATGTACGTCTCGATCAGCGTACGCGTTCTCGGCTCGGACAGCTTCATGTTGCGGCGTTCATCCGGGTCTGCGATGTATACCCGCATGGCTTTCAACTGTTCCGCGCTCAGGCCTGGAAATACTGTCTGCAAGTTCCTGATCGCCGAGTCTTCTCGTATAGGCAGCGGCAGGTTGAACTGCTCCAACGCATAAACGAGTTGCTCGCACTCCTCATTGAAAGCCGTGATGGCCTGCAGATGGTGCTGCTGTGTGTAGCGGCCATCCACTGGCTTTTCATAAAGCCCGCGCATCAAGCCCCAATCGAGTAACACGTCGATCCCATAATTATCCAATACCGCCGCTTCGCCCGGCGTACTGGTGCTCAGCCGGCTGAGCCCCATAATTTCGGTGTAGCTCATGCGCCGCGAGCAACCAGGCCCACCTTGACGCTCGGCAAACGTGACCCCCAGGCGAAAGTCGGCCCATTCCACCGAGCCTATCCGCATCGTGGAAGGGATATCCCGGACCAGAAACTCGGGCGCGCTACTGGCCAACAACAGATGCGCGGCCAGCGGTACCGTCTTTGGATCGAGCAAGGTGTTCTGAGCCAGTTGGGTCTCGATTTCAGCGCGTACCGACGCCATCGTCCGTCCACTGTTGGCGGGCTGATAGATGTCATAACCGGCAACGTTCCCAGGGCGCCGAGGCATCTCGGGGTCAATCTGCAACAGGGCCGCAGTGAGTGCCCACTGTTTGGCTTCTAGGGTCGATAAGTCATAAGTACCGGACGTGCCCTGAAAATACAGACTGCGAGCAGCGGCCTTGCCCCAGTCCAGAGCTAACGGTTGGTCAAGGATCCGCTCCAGTATCTTGTCGGCGTTGGCACGCACTTCTTGCGGGGTGTGCTCATCGAGTACGCCGCGAAAATCCAAGGCGCGCAATAGACTCGGTTCGCTGCGGCTGATGGCATCGTCGCGCATGAACTGAGCTACCAAACGTTTGTCATTTTCAGACAACATGCCCGGTGCCCATGGTCGTGCAAGCAATTGCGCGTAATTACCCAGCGCGGGGGCAGGCGCCACCGCAGCTTGCAACCAGCGAATGACATTGCGCACTTCCTTCGCGTTCTTGGGTACGAGGAAGCCGTGAGAAATCAGTACATCACGCACGGCGGCCTTGTCGGCCCCGTTTGTGGCAAGCACCGACGTAGCGCCGATCGGCGTCTGCGCATCGGCCAGCGACACCTCTTCGTCGTCGGGTCGATTGCGAACCAGATCAGCCAGGCAACCTGCCAGGTATTGACGCTCGTCCAGCCGGTCGATGGTTTTTCTTGCCGCAAGGCTGCTGCCCTGCAGCCGGCCTTTTGTCTCGGTTGACCAACCGGACCATTCCTCCGCCAACAGTTGTCCACGCACCAACGCCAACTCATCGGCATTCGTTGGCGGGGTGATGTCATGCCACTGCAAGACAGCATTGCGAGAAAACCGGTCGGACTGTTCCGGCACATAAGCCACCCCATTACCCGCCCTATCCAGCGCCGTGGCAGCGGCGCGCAATCGGGCCCCGACCTGCCACCAGCCAGAATCGTCGTTCAGAGTGAACGTCTTTCGCGTTCCCACGCGACCGCTTAAGACCAGCCCTGTGATCGAATCCGTTTTTACCACCACGGTGTCCAGGGCCATGCCTTTGCTCATAATCCACGCCTTGACTTCATCAGTATTGAACGCACTGCGCAAAGCGGCAAAGCCTGCGTAGAAAGTGCTGTCGGTGGGGATCTGGACGAGGGAATCCCACGCGTGGCGCGTGGCTGATGTCGCCAGCTCGTTACGCAGGCGGTGATCACCCTCGCTCGACGCCAAGGGCACAGGTTGCAGCGTCCATCGTCGGGGACTATCTACAGCAGGATTTGAGGCTGCTTCGCGCTTGCTGCGAACAACGGGATCGGGGAAGGCGTTTGCCGCCGGGCTCACAGAATGTAGCGGCGGCGTAAACGCAAGGGTGTCGCGACTAGGGCTGATACTCGACATGTCTGTTTCCTCTGAACCAATCAAGGGCAGAGTTCTCGTCCTAAGAACCGTCGAGAAACAACGTAGCAACCAACGCAAGCTATGCGAGTAGGTAAACTCCTAAGGCGGTGAAAACAGTCCTACAGAATACGGTACAGCAACCGCTCGATGCGCACTCGACTGACCCGGCGCAGGAACTTGCCCACCGCGGGTGGATAATCCACCAGCGTTTGCAACTGTTGGTAGCCCTCGATACGGGTTACGTGCTGGAAGATCTGGGCCAACTCGGTACGCCGCGGCGCTAGCCACTGCCCTTGTGGATCATCGATCAGCAAGCCGTTTTCCAAATCGAGGCGAAACGCCCGAGGGTTGAGGTTGTTGCCGGTGAGCAAGGTGTAGCGCTCATCCACCCACATGCCCTTTAGATGGTAGGTGTTATCGCCGTCGCGCCATAAGTGCAGGTTCAACTGGCCGCTGTTGATCATCGGCTGATGCCGCTTGGCAAAGCGTCGCAGGCTGATCTCGTACAGGTACGGCAACGCCGCAATCACCTTGAAAGGTTCGGTGGGCGGAATGTAGAAATCGTTGGCGGTCTTGTCGCCCACCACGATGTCGATCTTTACACCGCGTGCCAGAGCGCGGTTGATCTCACGGGTCACCGGCAATGGGAGGTTGAAATACGGCGTGCAAATAGTCAGCTGCTGCTGGGCGCTGGCGATCAATTCGAGGATCACCCGGCTCAACGGGTTGTTCTTGCCGACGCCCAGCAATGGGCTGACCGACAGATGACCGTTGGGCAACTGCCCGGCCGTAGTGTCGTAGGCCGCATGCTTGAGACGGCTGCGCAGGTCGCCGATATCGTTGCGCAGGCTGCGAGTGGTGGGCGGGTTCGGCAGGTCCAGGCGATGCACGGCCTTGGACGCCACCAGGCCGTGTTCCACCAGGTGCTGCATCGAATCGGCCAGGGGTTGGCTATGGATCAGATGGTAACGGTCGAAGCGGTATTTATCGAACTTGTGCAGGTACACATTGTTCAGGCTGGCGCCGCTGTACAGCACGCTGTCATCGATCACGAAACCCTTGAGGTGCAACACGCCGAACAGCTCGCGGGTTTGCACCGGCACGCCGTACACCGGTACTTCGGTGGCGTGGCGCTGGGTCATCGCCTGGTACCAGGCGCTGTTGCCCGGTTGCTTGCCCGCGCCGATCAACCCGCGCTGGGCGCGCAGCCAATCAACCATCACCACGATGTCCAGTTCGGGCCGTGCGGCCTTGGCGGCATGCAGCGCGTCGTAGATTTCCTGCCCCGCCTCATCCTGCTGCAAGTACAAGGCAACGATGTAGATACGCCGCGTGGCCTGGGCGATTTTCTCCAACAAGCAGCGACGGTAGGCGTCGGCGCTGGGCAGCACTTCAATGGCCTCGTTGGACAACGGGAAACCGCGCAGCTTGGGCAACAGGGAGCGTTTGAAGAACGACGGCATAGGGCTCGCAATGGGTCGAATCCGAAGAGGCCCAAAGCTTACACCATGAGGCTGCTCAGGTCTCGCAGTGGGCAATTCAAAAAACCAGTTGACCATGAAGAACGATCGTTCTACTGTGCGAAACATGAACGATATCACTCAGAATGAAACCCGCGACATCATCCTCGAAGTCACCGAAAAATTGATCTATCGCCACGGCATTGCTGCCACCGGCATGGACTTACTGGTGAAAACCGCCGGGGTGTCGAGAAAGAGTATCTACCGCTACTTCGCCAACAAGGATGAGTTGGTGATTGCTGCCCTTCAACGCCGCGACGAGCGCTGGATGCAGTGGCTGCGCAGCGAAGTGGAACACAGCGACGACAGCGGCCAGCGCCTGCTAGAGCTGTTCAGCGCGCTCAAGCGCTGGTTCGGCTCGGCGGACTTTCGCGGCTGCGCCTTTATCAACACCAGCGGTGAAACCGGCGACGCCCAGGACCCGGTGCGCCTGTTGGCCAAGGCCCATAAACGCAAACTGTTCGAGTACGCACTCGAACTGTGCCAAGCACATGGCACTCCCGCCCCGGAGCAGCAGGCCGCGCAACTGCTGATCCTGATCGATGGTGCCATTACCGTCGCCCTGGTCATGGGTGATTCAACAGCTGCCGATAATGCGCAATGCATGGCGCGGACCTTACTGCAACTTTGAACTCACAGACCAGGCAACTTTCGACCCAACCTTAATTACTTTGAGGAGCCGCCCATGCCAGCCCAAGAAGACGTCCGTCCACCCCTGCCGCCGTTTACCCGCGATTCGGCCATCGAAAAAGTCCGCCTGGCCGAAGACGGCTGGAACTCCCGCGACCCACAACGCGTGTCTCTGGCCTACACCCTGGATACGAACTGGCGTAACCGCGCCGAATTTGCCCATAACCGCGAAGAAGCCAAGCAGTTCCTGAGCCGCAAATGGGCCAAGGAGCTGGATTATCGACTGATCAAGGAATTGTGGGCCTTCACCGATAACCGCATCGCCGTGCGCTATGCCTATGAATGGCACGATGATTCGGGTAACTGGTTTCGCTCGTACGGCAATGAGAACTGGGAGTTCGATGAGAACGGCTTGATCGCCAACCGCTTTGCCTGCATCAACGATATGCCGATCAAAGAGAGCGAGCGCAAGTTCCATTGGCCGCTGGGGCGGCGCCCGGATGACCATCCAGGCCTGTCAGAGCTGGGGCTATAACCCCGACTCTGCAGACCGAATGAGATCCAATGTGGGAGCTGGCTTGCCTGCGAAAGCGGTCGTGCAGTAACAGATTCAGCGCCTGACACACCGCCTTCGCAGGCAAGCCAGCTCCCACACTTGGATCGCGGGGCATCAATTGGATCAGCGTCTGCTACAGCCCCCACATTTCTAGTCCTGATTCAGCCCAACCCGATACAACACGCCGTCATCCTCATCGGTCAGCACATACAGAAAGCCATCCGGCCCCTGCCGCACATCGCGAATTCGCGCTTTCAATTCGCCCAACAAGCGTTCTTCGTGGATCACCTTGTCCCCCTCGAACTGCAACCGAATCAGCTCTTGGCTGGCCAGCGCGCCGATAAACAGGTTGTGCTGCCATGCCTTGAATCGGTCGGCGTCGTAGAACGCCATGCCACTGATGCCCGGCGATTTCTCCCAGACATGATGGGGCGCCACTGTGCCCTCTGCCGTTTTGCCCTTGGCTTCCGGAATCGGCAGCAGGGAATAGTTGATGCCATGGGTTGCCAACGGCCAACCGTAGTTCTTGCCGCGCTCGATGATATTGACTTCGTCGCCGCCACGGGGCCCGTGTTCATGTTCCCAGATCGTGCCGCTCCAGGGGTTCAGGGCCAGCCCCTGAGGGTTACGCTGCCCGTAGGACCAGATTTCCGGACGCACGCCGGGTTGACCGACAAAAGGGTTGTCGTCCGGCACCCGCCCATCCGGGTAGATGCGCACCACTTTACCTTGCAGCTTGTCCAGGTCTTGGGCCGTGGGGCGGTCGTTGTTCTCCCCGAGAGTCACGAACAGGTAGCCATCACGGTCGAAGGCCAGGCGCGAGCCGAAGTGGTTGCCAGTAGACAGCTTGGGCTCCTGGCGCAGTATCACCTTGAAGTCTTCCAAGCCGCTCAAGTCGGCCGCCAAACGCCCGCGCCCTACGGCTGTACCGGCCTTGCCGCCCTCGCCACCGCCTTCGGCGTACGACAGGTAAACCAGGCGGTCTTGCTTGAAGTCTGGCGACAGCACCACATCCAGCAACCCACCCTGCCCTTTGGCCCATACCTGCGGCACGCCCTTCAAGGGCGCAGACAGCTTGCCGTCCGGGCTCACAAAACGCAGGTTTCCAGGCAGTTCGGTCACCAGGAAACCTTGCTGGTCCGGCAAAAACGCCAGTGCCCACGGATGGTCAAGGCCCTTGGCAACCGGCGTGGCGGTGATGCTGCCTTGCTCGCTGGGGAACTGTTGGCTATCGGCGGCATACGCCGCGCTCAACGGCAGTAACGCGCTGGCGCACAGGGCGGCTAGCAGGGTTTTACTTACAAACATAAGGCGAAATCCTTAGCGGCGATTGCCGTTGGCATCATAGGTGGGCGCTTTGGGTACGGTGGCTGGTCGGCTGGGGGCCGCCTCCTGCTTGGGGTAGCGGTTGCCGATGCCGCCGTTTTCCAGCGTCGGCCGCGGGTTTGCCGGGACAGGCTGGATACTGCGAACTGCCGGTGCATTGGGCTGGGTGCCCTGCATGCTATTGGGGTTGGCCCGGTGAATAGGGCAGTAGTCGCTACGCCCTGGCAGGTTTTGCGCCTGGGCCAATGGCGCAAGGGCCAGGCCCAGCGCCAATGCTGAAAGATGACGTACACAACGGTTCATGGCCAAACCTCTCTATGCCAAGTACTACGTGCTTTCGATAACACGCTACGCCGTGGGTTCGCGTTGCGACACTAAATAGTTTCTCATCAGGTGTAACACGATCTGTCCGAGCATCTATCCGCCGAAACTTTTGCCGTGCTCTGCGAGTCACCAGCACACAGGCTCTTCGTTGAGGAATAACACCTATGCCACGGGCAATCTGGAAAGGCGCCATCAGTTTCGGCTTGGTTCACATCCCGGTATCGCTGGTCTCGGCGACCTCTTCACAAGGCGTCGACTTCGACTGGCTGGACAAGCGCAGCATGGACCCGGTGGGCTATAAGCGCATCAACAAAACCACCGGCAAGGAAGTCACCAAGGACAATATCGTCAAGGGCGTGGCCTTTGAAAAAGGACGCTACGTGGTGCTCAGCGAAGACGAAATTCGCTCGGCCCACCCCAAGTCCAC
This sequence comes from Pseudomonas sp. PA-7-1E, assembly GCF_021605325.1. Lineage (NCBI taxonomy): Bacteria > Pseudomonadati > Pseudomonadota > Gammaproteobacteria > Pseudomonadales > Pseudomonadaceae > Pseudomonas > Pseudomonas sp. PA-7-1E. Next base: position 91,886 of record NZ_WKFA01000015.1, on the reverse strand, counting down.
CCAGACCATCGAAATCATCGCCTTCGTCGCCAGCGACCAGATCCCCCTGCAAAACATCGACACGCCCTACTTTCTCGCCCCGGATAAACGCGGCGGCAAGGTCTATGCACTGCTGCGCGAAGCGCTGAAAAAAACCGGCAAGGTCGCCCTGGCCAATGTGGTGCTGCACACCAAGCAGCATCTGGCTGCGTTGATGCCGCTGGAGTCGGCGCTGGTGCTGGTCATGCTGCGCTGGCCCGCCGAAGTGCGCAGCCTGGATGAGTTGGAGTTGGGCAGCGATGTGACAAAGCCGACCCTGGCCAAAGGTGAATTGGACATGGCCAAGCGCCTGGTGGAAGACATGAGCGCCGATTGGCAGCCCGATGAATACCGTGACAGCTTCCAGGACAAGATCAGGGCGTTGGTGGCGAAGAAGGCCAAGGCCGGCAAGATCGAAGATGTGGAAACGGCCGAAGGCGGCGAAGAGCGAAAATCCGCGGATGTCATCGACCTGACGGAACTGCTCAAACGCAGCCTGGCGGGTAAACCTGCGGCGAAAAAGAGCGTCGCGAAAAAGTCCAATAACAAGGCCTCTTGAGCCTGCCATTGACGGGAGAACGACATGGCAAAGCCCCTGAGCGAGTACAACCGCAAGCGCGATTTCAAGATCACCGCCGAACCCGCAGGCAGCTCACCCGCCAGCAAACGTAACGCTTCGGCCCTAAGCTTTGTGATTCAAAAGCATGATGCGCGCAACCTGCATTACGACTTTCGCCTGGAACTGGATGGCGTGCTGTTGAGCTGGGCGGTGCCCAAGGGCCCAAGCCTGGACCCGAGCCAGAAACGCCTGGCGGTGCATGTTGAAGACCACCCACTGAGCTATGGCAGTTTCGAGGGCAGTATCCCCACCGGCCAATACGGTGCGGGGGATGTAATCGTGTGGGACCGAGGCATCTGGCAACCCCACGATGACCCGCGCAAAGCCTACGCGGCGGGTAAACTCAAATTCACCTTGGTGGGTGAGAAACTCTCCGGTGATTGGGCGCTGGTACGTACCCGCCTCAAGGGCAGCGGTGACAAGGAGCAGTGGCTGTTGATCAAGGAAAACGATCAGCAGGCGCGCCCGGCCTCTGAGTTCGATATTGTCGAGGCCGAGCCCGCCAGCGTGCTCAGCGACGCGGTCGTGGGCAAGCCAAAAGCCAAGGCCAAGGCCAAACCCAAGGCCGCGCCAAAAGCCAAAGCGCCCAAGCGCAACGCTGCCCTGCCTGACGAGTTTGCCCCCCAACTGGCAACCTTGGTCGACCGCGCCCCCGAAGGTGATTGGCGCTACGAAATCAAGTTCGACGGCTACCGCATCATGGCGCGCATTCGCGACGGTGAAGTGCGCCTGTTCACCCGCAACGGCCACGACTGGACCGAACGCCTGCCGCGTCAGTGCAAAGCCTTGCAAGCGCTCAAGCTCAAAGACAGTTGGCTGGATGGCGAAGTGGTCAGCCTCAATGGCGACGGGCTGCCGGATTTCCAGGCGCTGCAAAACGCATTCGATATCGGCCGCAGCCTGGACATCGTCTATTACCTGTTCGATGCACCCTTTTTGAATGGCCGCGACCAGCGCGAAGACCCGGTCGAAGAGCGTCGGGCTGCGCTTAAATCCGCACTGTCCGCCAGCCGAAGCAAACTGCTGCGCTTCTCCGAAGCCTTTGCCGCCAGCCAGAGCGATATTTTCGAGAGCGCCTGTGACCTGTCGCTCGAAGGCGTGATCGGCAAGCGCGCCGGCAGCCCCTACGTGTCGCGGCGCAGTGCCGACTGGATCAAGCTCAAATGCCGCCTGCGCCAGGAGTTCGTGATTGTCGGCTACACCCGCCCCCAAGGTTCGCGCAGCGGCTTTGGGGCGCTGCTGCTGGCGGTCAACGATGACACCGGCCTGGTATATGCCGGGCGCGTGGGCACGGGCTTTGATCAGGCGGCGCTGAAAACCATCTATGCCAAGCTCACGCCGCTCGAGCGCAAGGACTCGCCACTGCAAAAGCCATTGACCAGTGCCCAGGCCCGCGGCGTGCATTGGGTTGAGCCGAGCCTGGTAGGCGAAGTGCAATTTGCCGAATGGACCCGTGAAGGCGTGGTGCGCCAGGCCGCGTTTGTGAGCCTGCGCACCGACAAGCCAGCCTCGCAGATCATTCATGAACAGCCGCGCGCGGCCAAGTCGGTCAAGGCACCGCAGGCATCGAAAGCCGGTAAAGCGCAGGCAACGGTGAAGAACGTGAAAATCACTCACCCCGAGCGCATTATCGACAAGCACAGCGGCACGCAAAAACAGCAATTGGCACAGTTCTACACCGATATCAGCGAATGGATCCTGCCCTTTCTGCGCGCACGTGCCGTGTCCCTGCTGCGCGCGCCGGAAGGGATCGAAGGTGAGCAGTTCTTCCAGAAACACTCAGAGCGCATGGCAATCCCCCACATCAAGCAATTGGACCCGGCGCTGGATCCAGGCCATGCGCGCCTGATGGAAATAGACAGCGTGGAAGCCCTGGTCGGCGCGGTGCAAATGGGTACGGTCGAGTTTCACACCTGGGGCGCTACCGCAGACAAGATTGAAACGCCCGACCTGTTCGTGCTCGATCTCGATCCGGACCCGACCTTGCCCTGGAAAGCCATGCTGGAAGCGGCCCAACTGACTCTGTCGGTACTTGATGAGCTGGGCTTGCAGGCTTTCGTCAAAACCAGCGGCGGCAAGGGCCTGCACTTGATCGTGCCATTGGCCCGGCGCGATAACTGGGACACCGTCAAGGCATTCGCCAAAGCCATTGCCCAATTCATGACCCGCCAACTGCCCGAACGCTTTACCGCCACCAGTGGCCCCAAGAACCGCGTGGGCAAGATCTTTATCGATTACCTGCGTAACGCCCGCGGCGCCAGTACCGTGGCGGCGTATTCAGTGCGGGCACGCCCGGGCTTGCCAGTGTCGGTGCCGGTGAGTCGAGAGGAGTTGAAAGGATTGCGCGGCGCCCAACAGTGGACAGTGGCGAACCTGCACCAACGGTTGCAGGCCTTGAAGGACGACCCGTGGGCGGGGTATGCCAATCGGCAGAAGATCAGCAAAAAAATGTGGGACAAGTTGGGCGCGCAACCCCCTGGGTGATCCGCGCCCTGAGCCAGGTCAGATAAGAATGAAGATCAGCGCCAGACCGGCAAAGATCGCCCACTTTTCCAGGTAGTAGCGCGTGCGGTTGCGCTTTTTGAGCTCCTTGCCACGCAGGCGAATCTTGTACAGCCGGGTGAAGGCACGGTTGAGGCCGCCGGTCTTGTCACCCTCATCGTTGGGCGAACCTGCGGCCGCCATCACATTGCGGCTAAACCAGCGATTGAACGCAGCCGCCCAGCGGTACTTCATGGGCCGTTCGATATCACAGAACAGTATGATGCGGTTCTGTTGGGTGGTGTTTTCCGCGTAGTGAATGTAGGTCTCGTCGAACATCACCGGCTCGCCGTCGCGCCAGTAATAGCTTTCGCCGTCCACGTTGATGTAGCAGCCTGGATCGTTAGGCGTATCCAGCCCCAGGTGATAGCGGTACGAGCCCGCATACGGGTCGCGGTGACGCACCAGCTTGGAGCCCGGAGGCAGTTCGGCGAACATCGCGGCCTTGATCGAGCCGATGCTTTGCACCAGCTCGGTGGTGCGTGGGCACAGCTTCATCGCCGAGGGGTGACTGTCGCCGTACCACTTGAGGTAGAAACGCTTCCAGCCGGTCTTGAAGAACGAGTTGAACCCTACGTCGTTGTATTGCTCCGAGCGTTTGATCTCACCCGCCCGCATCAGATTCTGGCCTTCTTCGCGGATCTCTTCCCAGTGCTCCTGCAATGGGCTCAGGTCTGGAAAGTCGCTGGGCGAAAGGTAGGGACGGCTGGGCTGCTTGGAGAACAGGTACAGGAAACAGTTGATCGGCGCCAGGAACGTCGAGTGATCACTAAGCTGGCGACCCAGCTTGTGTCGCACCCGACCACGCAGGTGTACATACGCAATGGAAGCAACGTAGAGAGCAACAATGATGAGTTTCAAGGGATTCGTCACACGTCAGGGAGAGAACAGGCTGCTCCTGCGGGCCCACAACGGCCGAGGATGGATAAGCAGCACCTGAAATCACAATTCACATACAGGTGACACGGCCGGCGGGATAACCGCCTGCGTGCGACCATTGGCAGTTATTTAGCCACACTTTGTAACCAAAGGTTAACTAAGAATTGTGAAAAGCTGTCTATTGAGTGTGCTGGGGGTAGGAGCAGGCAGGCCCTTGAGCCTGCCTGTTTGAGGGCGTTTGAAGGGTTAAAGCGGCGAATCTTTACCCTCGCGGCGATCCCCTAATGCCGTATAGGGCACGGCCTGAGTGCGGCTGCGAACGAAGTAGCGGATCAGCGCAATCATCAGGCCCAGCAGCAGACCTCCGACAAGGCTCAACGCGATAACCAGCGGCTTTTTCGGCTTGATCGGCGACAGAGGCTCCTGGGCTCGACGGTCAATGGTCACCAGCTTGAGGTTGCTCATATCGATATTCAAACCACGCAACCTGGCGACTTCAGCGCGAAGCGGCTCGACGTCCTGCAAGAAGATGTCTTCATTGCCCCGCTTGCGCAGTACCTCAACCTCGCGGTTGCTTTCCAACAGTTGCAAGTCTTTGCCGATCTCGGCAATGCGCGGGTTGGTGAAATCGTCGCTGGTACGCTGCTGCAATGCAGCGCGTTCGGCTTCCAGCGCCTCGGTCCCCATGAAATACAGCGGAATCTTCTGGTTGTTCACCTCGGTCCGCATGACCTGGCTCGAACCTGTGCGGGTGGAGTCGGCCATAGAGGACGGCGTTGTTGGTGTACGAATGCCCATGGACTTGGCAATGCTGATCGCTTCGGCCAACTCGGCCAAGCGGTTGGTGCGCTCCATCTTCATTTGCAAGCGCAAAGCGCTGAGCTCGTCCTGCAATTGGGCACGCTTGAGCCGGTCAGCTTCCAGCAACTTGGCGATTTTCGATTCTTTATCGGTATCGTAATTGGCGCGGGCAGCGTCGATCTTGCCCTTGAGCTCGCTCAAGCGGTTATTGACGATAACCTTCAGGTCGGCACCCACCTGCTGACGCTCGGCGGCGATGGCGTAGTCCACAAAACCGTTGAGGATCGCAACACCATCGACGTCGGTCGGGTATTGCAACTCCAGACGGATATAACTGCTCAACGAATCGGATTTCTTGGGGTCGGGCAGAATCAGATTGACGGAATTGCGGTTGAACGCCTCAAAGCTCTGCTCAAGGGTTTGCCCCGGTTTCTTGAACGCCTTGAACAACTCCTCATGATCCTTGAAGAACCCCAGGCGCGCATCATAGGAATCCAACTGCGCGCCCACCTTGAGCAGCGCATCGGCAGGCGGCAACTTATACACTTCCGAACGGTTCAAGGCGTCCAGCTCGTTGATAGCCGCAGGCCGTAACACACTGCTGACCTCATAGGTCTTGGGTGCCAGGAAGGCATAACCTGCGCCTAATACCCCGGCCAGAAGCGTACACCCGACCACCAGCTTTTTTTGTCGCCAGATGGCGTGAAACAATTCAAATAAATCAATTTCATCAGACGCTGCGGAAGGCGGAAGCGGGGAAGTACGATTCAAAATAAGAACACCTTAAAATAATACTAAAAGGCCATCATTCTCAGAAGTCTGAATGACTTCAAAAATCAGGGACAACGCCCTGGATACGGCAGACCAGTGGCGATGTGACCACTCAGTCCCCTGAAATATCCCACAAACTTAGGGATTATTTCGGTTTCATTTCGGTGAGTAAGCCAAATCACACAGCCATGTCAGACTGATCTGGCTGCAAGCGTAGTCAATCCAACATGAAAAAGCTGTCAAATACCTGTCTTATAAAGAAAAAAATTTCGCCTTCATGGGGGACAGTGGCAGCCTCAAGACAATTGAACATTTTTTTGAACAGCAATAAGGAGTTTGCATGTCACCGCTTTCAGCCTCGGACTTTCACGCACTGCAAGGCAAATGGGAACAAACAGCCCTTGAAGACAGTGGCGTGCTCAACCCCGTGGATGCTCACAGCGCACCGGGAGCAATGACGACAATTGCGGGGGATCGCTTCGAAGTGACCACGGTCAATGGCGAAATATTATTGGCGGGGCGGTTCGTACTGGACGCCAGTACTACGCCCAAAAGCATCACCTGGACGGACGCCATCGGCGAAGATGCAGGCAAGCAACTCCCCGCCAGTTACCGGCTCGACGGCGATGATTTTGTGTTTATCGCAGCGGATGAGGGCATGCCCAGGCCCACTGTATTCAGCACCGGCCCAGGGCAAACCATGCGCACCTTCGTGCGGCGCTCTTGATCAAATGTGGGAGCTGGCTTGCCTGCGATAGCGGTGGGTCAGTCAACTAATCTGTCACTGATACACCGCTATCGCAGGCAAGCCAGCTCCCACAGGTTGGAACGCGGGGCGTCAGGCAGATAGGCGGTGGCTGGCAGGCCGTTACGGGAGCAAGCTCCCTCGCCACAGGAGGACACATAAGCCGTGATTATCCGATTTGATCACGGCATTTTCACAAAGACTTCACTTTTCGACCTATAAGGTCAGGCCTACCTACTCCAGTGAATCACTTGGCCCGCCCTCTCCTCGCGGGCCTTTTTTTTGCGTGCGCAAACCTTGATCAGCCATCACGCCTGATCGCTGTCATGGTAAAGCACAGGGGCAGTTGCGCGGCCTGATGCTCATATTGATCGTAGAGTTCTTCCCGGTTTGAATGCGGGTATTCCTGCAAATGAGCGATCTGCAACTGCGCTGCGATAGCCCCGCTGACTACATTGCCCAGGGTATGTACATACCAATAGGAGGTCGGCCCGGGCCGCTCATCCTTCCCTTCATAGACAATTGCCTCCTGCAGCACAAAGGGTTCACGCTGGAAGTAAGAACTGGCAGGCAGCATAGGGTTGGCCCCATAGGGGTCAAACATCTCAAGAAAGGGATGGGTTTCGTACATGACCAACGTACCGCCGGGCTTCAGCACACTGGCAACCTGGCGCATGAACAACGCCACATCCGGCATCCAGCCCAGCACGCCGATGGTCACCAGGGCAATATCGAACCGTGCCTGCAAACGCTCGGGCAAATGGTGGATATCGGTCTCAATGAACTCAGGGCTGTGTGGCGAGGCCTCGGCCAACTCCCGAGCCTGTTCAAGAAACGCCCGGGATTGATCAACCCCCACCACCGAACGGGCGCCCAAGCCATACAACGAAAGGCTTTCGCGTCCGTTGTTGCAGCACAATTGCACCACGTCCTTGCCCACCACGCCTACCTCTTGCAGCAAGGTGGTGATGGTCGGGTCAAGGCAGGAAAAATCAGGCTCGGCTACCGAGTCCAGCAGTGCCGCCCAGGTCGCGGTGTCTTTATGCAACCCGGCGGATTCGTCCCAGGCATTTCTATTGCTGGCGATCGCCTCTTGCGCTGAGGGCATGTCCATTGCTTCTCCAGAAATTCATTCCAGTGGGCTTCGGAAAGTAAATTAAATGCGCGCAGGAGGAAACCCTGGCCCACCGCGAAACTTATCGCCCAGCCCACCGGTCATTATCCCAACGCGCGCTCAGCCCCTGAACGCCGCTCTTGAAGGTCGCACCGTGGCCCGTCATTCAGACCTGCGCATCGCTTTATCCCTGGACAGCCTGAACTTCTTTCTTGCCGATGTGCGCGACGGTCTCGGACCGTACCTGGCGATCTATCTGTTGGCCGTCCATCAATGGGAGCCGGCCAGCATTGGCGTGGTCATGACCCTCGCAGGCATCGCTGCCTTGCTGACCCAAGGCCCCGCGGGTGCGCTGATCGACCGCACTCGCAGCAAACGCGCGGTGGTTGCCATTGCCGCGCTATTGGTGACGGGCAGTTGCCTGATGCTGCCCTTCGTCAGTTCATTTGGCTGGGTGGCGCTGACCCAAGCTGCCAGCGCCGTAGCTGCCTCTGTCTTTGCTCCGGCAATTTCCGCCATTTCGCTGGGGATCACCGGGCCGCGTGCCTTCACCCGGCGTACCGGGCGCAACGAGACTTTCAACCATGCCGGCAATGCCGTGGCCGCGCTGCTGGCCGGCGGGCTGGCCTACCTGTTCGGGCCGGTGGTGGTGTTCTACCTGATGGCGTTTATGGCCGTCGCCAGTGTCATTGCGGTAAGTTGCGTGCCGGCCGAGGCGATTGACCATGAGGTCGCCCGTGGTTTTGATCCGGCCCATCACACCGACCACGAACAGCCCTCGGGCCTGAAAGCATTGCTGGCCAACCAACCGCTGCTACTGTTTGCCATCTGCTGCGCACTGTTTCACCTGGCCAATGCCGCGATGCTGCCGCTGGTCAGCCAGAAACTGGCGCAGATCAATCTGCAGATGGCCACCCCGCTGACGTCAGCCTGCATTGTCGCCGCACAGTTGGTGATGGTGCCGATGGCCTGGCTGGTCGGGCTCAAGGCCGATATCTGGGGGCGCAAGCCGCTGTTGCTTGCAGGTTTCCTGATACTGCCGTTGCGTGGCGTGCTCTATACCTTATCCAGCGACCCCTACTGGCTGGTGGCCGTGCAGATGCTCGACGGTATCGGCGCCGGCATTTTCGGCGCCCTGTTCCCGGTGATCGTCAAAGACCTGACCCAAGGCACCGGCCGCTTCAACGTCAGCCTGGGCGCCCTCTCCACCGTATTCGGCCTGGGCGCGGCACTCAGCAACAGCCTGGCCGGTTTCGTGGTGCAGCAGGCTGGCTACAACGCGGCCTTCCTGACGTTGGCAGCGGTTGCAGCCGCTGCCTTGATGCTGTTGTGGCTGGCTATGCCTGAGACATTGGCAAAACCATCCTTCGCTCGCCATACAACTGTCGCCTGACATATGCGACAATGCGCGCCAAATTCCAACACACATCCCCAATTTTGTGTTCAGCGACCGGGTTTCGCGCCTTGATGTCGCTGTTGACGCATGCCTGAAGGCACCTGCCGTCACGCTCGCAACCCATTGATAGGTAAAGTAATTGATCTCCACAGCTAACATCACCATGCAGTTCGGCGCCAAGCCGCTCTTCGAGAACGTCTCGGTCAAGTTCGGCGCCGGCAACCGCTATGGTCTGATCGGTGCCAACGGTTGCGGCAAGTCGACCTTCATGAAAATCCTCGGTGGCGACCTCGACCCGTCCGGCGGCCAGGTCATGCTGGAGCCGAATGTGCGCTTGGGTAAACTGCGCCAGGACCAGTTCGCCTACGAAGAATTCACCGTGCTCGACACCGTGATCATGGGCCACGAGGAGCTGTGGAAGGTCAAGGCCGAACGCGACCGCATCTACTCGCTGCCGGAAATGAGCGAAGAAGACGGCATGGCCGTGGCCGAGCTGGAAACCGAGTTCGCCGAGATGGACGGCTACACCGCCGAATCCCGCGCCGGCGAGCTGCTGCTGGGCCTGGGTATTCCCCTGGAACAGCATTTCGGCCCGATGAGCGAAGTGTCCCCAGGCTGGAAGCTGCGCGTATTGCTGGCCCAGGCGCTGTTCTCCGACCCGGAAGTGCTGTTGCTCGACGAACCGACCAACCACTTGGACATCAACACCATCCGCTGGCTGGAAAACATTCTGACCCAGCGCTCCAGCCTGATGATCATCATCTCTCACGACCGTCACTTCCTGAACAGCGTGTGCACCCACATGGCTGACCTGGACTACGGCGAGCTGCGCCTGTTCCCGGGCAACTACGACGAGTACATGACCGTGGCGACCCAGTCCCGCGAGCAATTGCTGTCGGACAACGCCAAGAAGAAAGCGCAGATCTCCGAACTGCAATCCTTCGTCAGCCGCTTCTCGGCCAACGCCTCGAAAGCCAAGCAGGCGACCTCCCGTGCCAAGGCGATCGACAAGATCCAGCTGGCCGAAGTCAAGCCATCGAGCCGTGTGAGCCCGTTCATCCGTTTCGAGCAGAACAAAAAGTTGCACCGCCAGGCGGTCATGGTCGAAAAGATGGCCAAGGGTTTTGACGGCAAGCCACTGTTCAAGGATTTCAGCTTCCAAGTTGAAGCCGGCGAGCGCGTGGCGATCATCGGCCCCAACGGTATCGGCAAGACCACCCTGCTGCGCACCCTGGTCAACGAACTGACCCCGGACGCCGGTAGCATCAAGTGGACCGACGCCGCCGAGCTGGGCTACTACGCCCAGGACCACGCCCACGACTTCGAAGACGACGTGAGCCTGTTCGACTGGATGGGCCAATGGACCCAAGGCGAGCAAATGATTCGTGGCACCCTGGGCCGCATGTTGTTCTCCAACGACGAAATCCAGAAGTCGGTCAAAGTGATCTCCGGTGGTGAACAAGGTCGCATGCTGTTCGGCAAGCTGATCCTGCAAAAGCCCAACGTGCTGATCATGGACGAACCGACCAACCACTTGGACATGGAATCCATCGAGGCGCTGAACCTGGCGCTGGAGAACTACCCGGGCACGCTGATCTTCGTCAGCCACGACCGCGAGTTCGTATCGTCCCTGGCCACCCGCATCATCGAGTTGAGCCCAAGCGGCGTGATCGACTTCAGCGGCACCTATGACGACTACCTGCGTAGCCAGGGTGTGGTGTTCTAAGAACAGCACTTAGCTGCAAGCAAAAGCCCTGTCCCTGTGACAGGGCTTTTTTGCATACGCTCTACTACTGTAGGAGCGAGCTTGCTCGCGAAAAACCTGAGGACGCCGCGCAGAATCAGGCAACCCGCGTTATCGTTGACGTTCTTCGCGAGCAAGCTCGCTCCTACAGTAATGCGGGATATGCCATGATGCTTTACCGCCCGCCAGCGATTGAGTACTCATGCCTGCCGCCCCCTCCTCCCTGTCGATCACCCTGCAGATCGTTTCCATCGTTTTCTACACCTTCATTGCCTTTATCTGCATCGGCCTGCCGATAGCGGTGATTCCAGGCTATGTGCACGAGCAACTGGGTTTCAGCGCCGTGGTGGCCGGGGTGACCATCGGTTCGCAGTACCTTGCCACACTGCTCAGCCGTCCGATGGCCGGGCGGATGTCGGATAACGTCGGTACCAAACGCGCGATCGTGCTAGGCCTGGCCGGCATTCTGATCAGCGGTGTACTGACCTTTATCGCCACGCTGCTGGAAAGTCTGCCGAGCTTGAGCCTGGGTATTCTGATCGCCGGTCGCCTGTTACTCGGCGTGGCCCAGGGCCTGATTGGCGTGGGGACCATCAGTTGGTGCATGGGCGCGGTGGGCGCCGAGCACACCGCACGCTCGATTTCCTGGAATGGCATCGCCTCCTACGGCGCGATTGCGATTGGTGCGCCACTTGGCGTGGTGATGGTGGCTGATTACGGCTACACCAGCCTCGGTCTTGCCCTGGCGGTGTTGGCGTCGTTGGGACTGGTGCTGATCCGCAATAAACCGTCGGTGCCGGTGGTACGTGGCGAGCGGCTGCCGTTCTGGGCGGTGTTCGGGCGTATCGCACCGTTCGGCGCCAGCCTGTGCCTGGCTTCGATTGGCTACGGCACGTTGACGACCTTTATCACCCTGTATTACCTGAATCGTGGCTGGGCCGGTGCGGCGTATTGCCTGACGGTATTTGGTGTGTGCTTTATTCTCTCGCGCCTGGTGTTTATCTCAGCCATCAGCCGGTTTGGCGGGTTCACCGCCGCCATCGCCTGCATGATCATCGAAACCCTGGGCCTGACACTGTTGTGGCTGGCACCGTCTACCAGCGTGGCCTTGATCGGCGCAGGGTTGACCGGTTTTGGTTTGTCACTGGTTTACCCGGCGCTCGGCGTGGAAGCTATCAAGCAAGTGCCGGACAGCAGCCGCGGCGCGGGGCTGAGTGCGTATGCGGTATTTTTCGACCTGGCCCTGGCGATTGCCGGGCCGTTGATGGGCGCCGTGGCGTTGAATCTTGGCTACGGCTGGATATTCTTCTGCGCCGCGTTGCTGTCGGCCAGCGCGCTCGCCCTGACCGTACTGCTCAGGCGCCGCGCCTACTGATCAGCCGTCTGCAGGCCGGCACGCGTTGCCTCACCGAGGGTGCGACTGAAAAAGCGCCCGGCCTCGGAGACCATATCGCGGTGAATCCCTTCACGGTCGACACCATCGGCATCGGTGCAGATGCCCGGCATTGTCGCCAGTTGATCACTGTCGCACGGGGCCATGAATACAAAGTGCCCTGCCCCGGCCAACAGCTTGAAGTCCGGCGGCTCTGGCAGTTTGCGCGCCAGGGCGGCGGCGTTTTTGTCCACTGCCACCAACTGGTCGCCATCGCCACTGTAGAGCAGCACTGGCACATGCACGTCCGCCAGGGTATGGCGGCCAAACATCAAGCTCAGCGGCGCCATCAGCATCAACGCATGGATGCGCGGGTCAGCCTGGGGTTGCAAGTCGTCGCGATCAACCACCAACTCGCCCTTGGTGGTGCACGCGTCGCGGTCTTCGGGGCGTTCCTGGCAGTAGCGACGCAGGCGCTCGAAATCAGGCTTGGCGCCTGCCAGAATCAATGCCGTCTCGCCACCGGCTGAATATCCGATGACACCAATCTGATCGACATCGACAAAGGGCGACAGCATCGGATCGGCCAGGGTGGCGGTGATCGCCTGGGATATCTGGATCGGCCGGCCATACAGATTACTCACGGTGCCCAGGCGGCTGTGGTCCTTATAGTTGTCGCCGGGATGCAGGACCGCCACCACTACGAACCCCTTACGCACCAGTGACGTAGCCAGGTCGTGCAGGGCCAGGGGCGTGCCGGTGTTGCCGTGGGACAGCATCAGCATCGGAAAACGGCCGATAGCAACCTTGGCATCTTCACTGGCCGCGACCTGATAGGCGCCCAGCGGCGTGGTGCGTTCGGTATCGGTGGAAGGGTAAAACGCGATGGCCTTCATCGGCTGCGAATCCAGCGGGTCGAGCACACTCATGCGATGAAACCCCACACTCCAATGGGGGTGCGGTGCCGGTGCGGCGTGCACTGAAACCAGGCTGCCCAACAGCGAAAGTACCAAAACAGCACAAAGACGCATCATGGGGACGTCCACCTTTGCTGCACAAGAACCGGCCTGTCGAATAAAAAGTCCAGGGTATCGCAGGGATGTGTGCATAACCTGGGCCACAACGAAAAAACTCCGTACCCCGCTCGCGTTCAGGCGATCAGAGTACAGAGTTTAGGCGCTCGGTTTCAGAATGAAACCGAGGACAGGGCAAATTTACATAAGCCTTACGCAGCGGCGAACAGTTGCTCGTTGATGCGCACGTTGGCGTCGCTCATGGCTTTGCTGCGCACTTCATCACCGTAGGCCAGGCCTTCAGCGCGCACGATCTCAATGTCGGTGATGCCCAGGAAGCCGAACAGCAGTTTCAAGTAGCCTTCGTGGGCAGCGCCCGAGGCTTGGTCGGCATGCAGGCCGCCGGCGGTGGAGACAATAATGACTTTCTTGTTGCCGCACAGGCCTTCAGGGCCGGCTTCGGAGTAACGGAAGGTCTGGCCGGCCACTGCGATGCGGTCGATCCAGGCTTTCAATTGGGTTGGGATGGTGAAGTTGTACATCGGCGCACCGACTACCACAGCATCGGCGGCGAGGAATTCAGCCAGCGACGATGCACTCAGTTCAGCCTCGTGCTTTTGCGCCGCATCGCGCAGTTCCGCAGCAGTGCCCAATGCGCCCAAGGTAGCGCCGGAGAAATGGTTGATGCCTTCGCTGGCGAGGTCGCGGTAGGTCACTTCCACACCCGGCTGCGCGGCTTGCCATGCCTTGACCACACCGGCGCTGAGCTGACGGGAGGCCGAGTTGTCGCCGAGGATGCTGGAATCGATGTGCAACAGTTTCATGATGGATCTCCGAGGTGGGATCGACAGTGGCGATCAGATGGTGGTGATGCTACGCATGAAACCAATGGTCGATAAGCCAGCTGAAATGCGATAGTTTGTCCCACTGACAGGACAATAGGCCCACCATGCAAGACCTCAACGACCTCTACTATTTCGCCAAAGTCGTCGAAGCCGGCGGTTTTGCTGCGGCTGGCCGGCTGCTCGGCATTCCCAAATCCAGGCTTTCACGGCGCATTGCCGAACTGGAAGACCGCCTGGGTGCACGCTTGCTGCAACGCACCACCCGGCAACTGACGCTCACCGCCGTCGGCGAACGCTACCTGCGCCACTGCCAGGCCATGCTGCTTGAAGCGGAAATGGCCGACGAGGCCGTGGCCAGTATGTCCAGCGAACCACGGGGGCGCTTGCGGGTCAGTTGCCCGGTGGGCCTGGCCCAGCAGATCCTGCCGGAGCTGGTAGCCGGTTTTTTGGCCGCGCACCCGTTGGTGCAGTTGGACATGACCCTGGTGAATCGCCGCGTCGACCTGGTGGCCGAAGGCATTGATGTAGCGCTGCGCGTACGCGAACTGGGCGACGAAGACCCGTTGCTGGTCACCAAACGCCTGCGCCAGGCGCATACCGTGCTGGTGGCCAGCCCCGTTTTCATGCGTGAGCGGCGGGTCGAAACCCTGGAAGACCTCAAGCAGTTGCCAATCCTTGGCGCACTCGAGGCGGACCGAATGGTGCACCAACGCATCATCGACCCCCAGGGCAACATGCATGAGCTAGTGATGGAGGCGCGCCTGGGCATCGAAGACTTTATCGTGCGCAAGGCCAGCGCAATGATGGGCGTGGGCTTTACGGTGCTGCCAATGATGTACTGCGAAGAAGAACTGGCCAGCGGCCGGCTGGTGCAACTGCTGCCGCAATGGTCATTGCCAGGCGGCTGGCTGCAGGCGGTATACCCGCACCGGCGCGGCGTGCTGCCGGCCATCCGGGCCTGGATCGACTATCTGGAAGAAGGCTTCAAAGGCTGTGGAGATCGGCTGCTATGAGCATGACGGAAGAACAAGTCGCACGTTTTTGCCTGAGCCTGCCAGGCGCACGGGAAGACTATAAATGGGGTGGCGTGCGGGTGTTTTCGGTTGCTGGCAACAAGATGTTCGCCTTGCAGAACCTGCGCGGTGAGTCGCTGGCCTTCAAGGTCGACAAAGAACTGTTCCTGGGTCACGTCGACCGCCCGGGCATTCACCCGGCGCCTTACCTGGCGAGGGCGCAGTGGGTCATCATGAACACGCCCTACCCTTTGGGCGCAGAGGAACTGCGTGGCCTGTTGCAGCGCTCCCACCAGTTGGTGGTGAGCAAGCTGCCCAAGCGCACACAGATTGGCTTGCGGCTAGAGGATTGACAGCAAGGTGCCGCCGAGGAACAGCTGGTCCAGCCAGAACACCTGGTGCAACAGCACAATCACCCAGAACAACACCTGGTAAGACACCTTGCGCGTCTTGTGCCGGAACACCTGCTGGGCTATCAACGCCCCCGGCCAACCGCCCGCCAACTCCACCGCATGCAGGATGTTTTCCGGGGTGCGCCAGCCTTCGGTCTGCGCCTTGCGCTTATCGCTCCAGTACAAGAAGAACGCAACCACGCTGACCGCGCCATAGGCCATCAACGGAATTACCGTTTCGCCGCGATACCACAGCAACGCCGAGCCCAGCAGCGGCGCGGCACACAGCAGTACAAAGATCAGCGCCTTCAGGCGTGGGTGCTGGATAGTCATGGCTTGACCGCAGTCCAGTCGATCCAGCCGAACTGCCAGGTCACCAGGATCACCAGGCCGAACGCAATCCGGTACCAGGCAAACGCCGCGTAGCTGTGGCTGGCGATGAACTTGAGCAGGGCCTTGACCGCAATCATGGCGAAGATGAACGAGGTGACAAAGCCAATGGCGAACACCGGCAGGTCCGCGGGCTGGAACAGGTCACGGTATTTATAGCCCGAGTACACCGCCGCACCGACCATGGTCGGCATCGCCAGGAAGAACGAGAACTCGGTAGCTGTCTTGCGCGACAGGCCGAACAACAGGCCGCCGATGATCGTTGCACCGGAGCGCGAAGTGCCCGGGATCATCGCCAGGCACTGGGCCAGGCCGACCTTGAGGGCGTCTTTCCAGGTGATGTCGTCGACGGTTTCAGCCCGCACTGCATGTTGACGGCGCTCGGCCCACAACATGATCACGCCCCCCACTACCAGGGCAGTCGCTACAGTGATCGGGTTAAACAGGTAGTGCTTGATCAGGTCGGCAAAAATCACCCCCAGTACCACCGCCGGCAACACGGCGATGATCAGGTTGACGGTAAAGCGCCGGGCCTTGGGCTGAGTCGGCAAGCCGATGACCACGTCAAAGATCTTGCGCCGAAACTCCCAGACTACCGCCAGGATCGCGCCCAACTGGATGATGATATTGAAGGCTTCGAAACGCTCGCCGCCAAAATTGATCAGGTCGGCGACGATGATCTGGTGGCCAGTGCTGGAGATCGGCAAGAACTCCGTAAGCCCCTCGACGATGCCGAGAATCAATGCCTGTATGGCGGTCCAAAAATCCATGTTGTCTCCAAAGGTCATGCGCGCGGCATGCCTCTTAGTCTTTTTTAAGTTCACTGACGACGAGCGCACACAAGCGCCCGCAGTTGATTCTCAACGCCGGTCTGCAAAAATTCCGTGAAAAATCAGGCAGTACTCAGGTTTTTCGATTCCGGGCCGAAAGCCTATCAGACACGCCGGAAATCTCGAAGCAGCACCACAATTATAAAGAGCAGGGAGTGACAGGACGATGAACAGTTTGCGCAGCATGTCGATCAGCCGCCGCCTTTGGCTGATCCTGATAGTCGCCGTGTTGATGCTGCTGGCCTTGGGGCTGTTGATGCTCAACCAGATCCACGGCGACCTCTACCAGGCCAAGCGCCAGCAGACCCAGCACGTGGTACAGACCGCCAGTGGCGTACTCAGCTATTACCAGAACCTGGAAAAAACCGGCGTACTGACCCGCGACGCCGCGCAACAACAGGCCTTGAGCGCGGTGCGCGGCCTGCGTTATGACCACGATGATTACTTCTGGATCAACGACCTCACCCCCGTGATGATCATGCACGCGGCCAACCCCAAGCTCGACGGTCAGAACCTCTCGGCAATTCGCGACCCGGACGGTTTCGCCGTGTTCAACGAATTCGTGAGCCTGGCCAAGGCCAAGGGCGCCGGCATCGTCAACTACCGCTGGCCGAAACCCGGCGCCGAAGCGCCGGTAGAGAAAACCTCGTACATCCAACTGTTCGAACCCTGGGGCTGGATTATCGGCTCCGGCGTCTACGTCGACGATGTACAGGCTGAATTCAGGGGCCAGGTGTGGAAAGCCTCGGCCATTGGCCTGGGCATTGCGTTGATGATGGCCCTGCTGGTGGTGTTGATCGCTCGCAGCATCGTGCAGCCGTTGCAGGCGGCGGTGAATGCCATGGGCAATATCGCCAGCGGCGAAAGCGACCTGACCCACAGCCTCGACACCCACGGTCGTGACGAACTGACCGCACTGGCCCAGCACTTCAATAGCTTCACCGCCAAGCTGCGCCAGGTTGTCGGCCAGTTGCAGGTGTGCGCGAACGCCCTGGGCCAGTCGTCCACCGAGCTGGGCCACAACGCCAGCCAGGCCCATGACCGCAGCCAGCAGCAATCGCAGCAGATGGAACTGGTGGCCACCGCCATCAATGAAGTCACTTACGGCGTGCAGGACGTAGCGAAGAATGCCGAACACGCCGCCAGCGAAATGCGCGATGCCCAGGCCCAGGCACAACAGGGCCAGGTCAACATCGACGGCAGCTTGCAGCAGATCGACCAGCTCTCCACCACCATCAGCCAGGCTGTGGAGGTGATCCGCACACTCTCCAGCGAAAGCACGCAGATCGGCGGGGTACTGGAGGTGATCCGCTCCATCGCCGACCAGACCAACCTGCTCGCCCTCAACGCCGCCATCGAAGCCGCCCGCGCCGGGGAGCAAGGCCGTGGGTTTGCGGTGGTCGCCGATGAGGTGCGGCTGCTGGCCCAGCGCACGCAGAAATCCACCGCCGAGATCCAGGTAATGATCGAGCGCCTGCAAGGTCACTCGGAAGCGGCGGTCAAGGTCATCAGCGACAGCCACAGCGCCTCGCAACTGACCATCGAGCAAGCCGGCCAGGCCGGTGCAAGCCTCACCGCCATCGGCCAGGCACTGCACAACCTCAACGGCCTGAACGCCTCGATTGCCAGCGCCACCCTGCAGCAGGCCCATGTGGTGGAAGACATCAACCAGAACGTCACCCAAGCGGCCGGGCTGTCCCATAGCACGGCGCTGGCGGCGGAGCAATCGAGCGTGGCGAGTGCGCAGTTGCGTGGCTTGAGTGAGCAGCTTGATGGGTTGCTGCGCCAATTCCGAATCTAGCGCTGATTAGCCTTTTGTAGGAGCGAGCTTGCTCGCGAAAAACCCATAGGCACCGCGGTTATTCAGACAATACGCGGTAACCTTGACGATCTTCGCGAGCAAGCTCGCTCCTGCAGAGGGCAATGACGCATTGCTATGTTTGATGATCGGTTAGCTCTGGGTACAATCACCGCCCTCTCCCACTCTCCCAAGGATCCGCCATGTCCGGGCTTGAACTGTTCGCCGCCGCCCTGGGGGTGATCGCTGTCTGGCTGACGGTCAAACAAAACCCCTGGTGCTGGCCCATCGGCCTGGTGATGGTGTTGCTCTACACCTGGGTGTTTTTCGAGGTCAAGCTCTACTCGGACATGCTGCTGCAAGTGGTCTACGCGGCGCTGCAAGTTTACGGTTGGTGGCAGTGGACCCGCGCTGGCGAGGTCAAGCAAGGCCGCCAGGTCACCAGCCTGAAAGCGCCGGCAATCATGGCCAGCCTGGCTGTGGGCGCCGTCGGCAGTCTGCTGCTGGGCGCCGCCATGGCCCACTGGACTGACGCCGCCCAGCCCTGGCTCGACGCCGCCCTCACCGGCTTCAGCCTGGTCGCGCAGATGTGGATGGCGCAAAAACGCGTGCAGTGCTGGCCGTTGTGGATTGTGGTGGATGTGATCTTCGTCGGTCTGTTCCTCTACAAAGGCCTCTATCTCACGGCTGCACTCTATGCATTGTTTACCGTGATTGCCGTGCAAGGCTGGCGCGAGTGGCGCGCCGACCCGGCGTTGCGCACATGAAAGTGGTGGTATTGGCGGGCCCCGAATCCAGCGGCAAGAGCTGGCTGGCGGCGCAGTTGCACGCGCGCTTCGGCGGGTTGATGGTGGGGGAATATGTGCGGTACTTCATCGATCAGCATCAGCGCGACACCACCCTGGCGGATATCCCGGCCATTGCCCAGGGCCAGTTGGCCTGGGAGGATGCCGCCCGCGCCAAACGCCCCGCCTTGCTGATCCTCGACACCCACCTGCTGACCAACAAGCTCTGGAGCCAGACCCTGTTCGGCGACTATCCCGGCTGGCTTGATGACGAACTTCTGGCGCGGCATTACGACCTGCACCTGCTGCTCTCACCCGAGGATGTGGAATGGAGTGCCGACGGCCAGCGCTGCCAGCCGGAACTGGCGGATCGCCGGGCGTTTTTTCAGGCCAGCCTGGAGTGGATGCAGGAGCATCGACAGCCGCTGGTGGTGATTGGCGGGGATTGGGAGCAGCGCCGCCAGGCGGCATTTACCGCCGTCAAGCAGTTGCTCGCCTTCCCCCTGTAGGAGCGAGCTTGCTCGCGAAAAACCGGAGTGCGCCGCTGTGAATCAGGCACCCCGCGTTATCGTTAACGATCTTCGCGAGCAAGCTCGCTCCTACACCAACGGTGTGAAGCTTTAGTAGCCCAACGACAACCCCGTATTGCGTCGCGGGTCATTGGCCCCATAGAAACGGTTGTTACCCACCGGCTTGCCATCCAGAGCAGGCGCACCGACCAGGATCGCCGCCAAATGGTTGGCATCTTGCGGACCTGCAAACTTATGGCCCCAGCTCTCGAGAATCTTCTGGGTATCCGGGCTCACGGCAAACGTCTCAAGGTTGGTGGTCTCAGGCATCCACTGCTGGTGGAAGCGCGGCGCGTCCACGGCTTCCTGGATATTCATCTTGTAGTCGATGACATTCAGGATGGTCAGCAAGGTGGCAGTGATGATGCGGCTGCCCCCCGGTGTACCGACCACCATCACCGCCTTGCCGTCCTTGGTGACGATGGTCGGGCTCATCGACGACAGCGGCGCCTTGCCCGGTGCGATGGCGTTGGCTTCGCCCTGTACCAGCCCGTACATGTTCGGCACGCCGACCTTGACGGTGAAGTCGTCCATTTCATCGTTGAGAATCACCCCGGTCTTGCTCGCCATCACCCCGGCACCAAACCAGTCGTTGAGGGTATAGGTCACCGAGACCGCGTTGCCCCATTTGTCGACGATGGAATAGTGGGTGGTGTTATTGCCTTCATGGGGCGATACACCCGGTTTGATTGCCTGGGAATCACCGGCCTTTTGCGGTTCGATCGCCGCACGTAGCTTGGCCGCGTAGTTCTTGTCCAGCAGATGCTCGATGGGGTTCTTCACGAAGTCCGGGTCACCGAGATAGCTGTTGCGGTCCACGTAGGCGTGGCGCATCGCTTCGATCTGGTAGTGCAGGCCCTGGGCCGAGTGATAGCCCAGATCGGCCATCGGGTAGCCTTCGGGGATGTTCATGATCTGGCAGATCACCACACCGCCGGAGCTGGGTGGCGGCGCCGAGACCACATGGTAGCCACGGTAGTCGCATTCGATGGGGGCCAGTTCGCGGGTTTTGTAGGCGTCGAGGTCGGCCTGGGTGATGATGCCTTTGCCGGCCTGGCTGGAATCCACTACCGCCTTGGCGACCCAGCCTTTATAGAAACCGTCGGTGCCCTTGGCCGAGATTTCCTTGAGGGTCTTGGCCAGGTCCTTCTGCACCAGCTTCTGGCCTACCTGCATCGGCTCGCCGTTATGCAGGAAGATGCCACGCATATCCTGGTCTTTTTCGAACTCACCGGTGGCGGTGTGCAACAGGTCGATATCGCCCTGCTCCAGCGCAAAGCCGTTTTCCGCCAGCTTGATCGCCGGGGCAATCACTTGGGCGCGCTTGAGGGTGCCGTATTTGCTCAGGGCCAGCTCCATGCCGGACACCGTGCCTGGTACGCCGACCGCCAAATGGCCTTTGGCGCTGAGGCCCTCGACCACATTGCCGGCCTTGTCGAGGTACATATCGGCCGTCGCCGCCAACGGGGCTTTTTCGCGGAAGTCGAGGAAGGTCTTGCGCCCGTCCGCCAGTTGCACCGTCATGAAACCGCCACCGCCCAGGTTGCCCGCCGCCGGGTACACCACCGCCAGTGCGTAACCCACTGCCACCGCCGCATCGACCGCGTTGCCGCCGGCCTTGAGCACATCGACCCCCACATGGGTTGCCAGGTGCTGGGCCGTGACCACCATGCCATTTTCACCCGCAACCGGGGCTTGGGAAGCTGCATGCACCCCGTTGATCGTTAATACCAGCGCGGTAGCAATCAAGGTGTGACTCAAGGGTTGGTATTTCATCCATGGCTACTCTGATTATTGAGATGCACCAAAATAGCCCCTCGCTGATTCAATCCCCAGCGCAATGGCGTTTTTATTACAGAACTTGTCGGTCATGGAACGCACACCGCTGTGCAAGGCGGCAATCAGCTCTGGCCTATAAAATTAATGGCGCTAGAATCGGCGCCATTCTTTCGCCGCCGCCCTGATACGAGCCTGTCCATGAGCTTTGATTTCGACACGATCCACCCACGCTTCGATACCGGCAGTACCAAGTGGAGCCGTTACCCGCAAGACGTTCTGCCGATGTGGATCGCCGACATGGACATCGCCGCGCCGCCCGCCATTTTGCGCGCCCTGCACGCGCGCCTGGACCAGCAGATTCTCGGCTACAGCGTGGCCGGCCCGGACGTGCGCGACGCCATCGTCGCTGACCTGTGGGCCAAGTACGCCTGGCGCGTGCAGCCCGAAGAACTGTTGTTCCTGCCCGGCGTCGAGCCTGGCTTCAATATGGCCCTGCACGCATTCGTCCAGCCCGGCCAGGCGGTGGTGCTGCAAACCCCCAACTACCGGCCGATTCGCCTGGCGCCGGGCAACTGGAATCTGCCACGCATCGAAATGCCGTTCGAGTTGATCAACGGCGAATACGTCACGCCTATGCCTGCGATGCGCCAGGCATTGAGCGGTGCCGGTGCGTTGCTGCTGAGTAATCCGCACAACCCCATCGGCAAGGTATTTCCCCGGGAGGAACTGACGGCGGTAGCCAATGCCTGCCTGGAAGCTGGCGCGCTGATCATCAGCGACGAGATCCACGCCGAGCTGTGCTTCGACGGCCGTCGCCACATCCCCACCGCCAGCCTCAGCCCCGAGATTGCCCAGCGCACCATCACCCTGATGTCGGCGAGCAAGGCTTATAACGTGGCCGGCTTGAAGACCTGCTTTGCGGTGGTCCAGAACGCGGCAGTGCGCGAGCGTTTCAATAACGCGCGCTGCGGCATGGTCGACAGCGTCAGCCCCCTGGGCCTGGAAGCCACCCGTGCCGCCTACAGCGAATGCGCCGACTGGCTCAGCGCGCTGTTGCAGTACCTGCAGGCCAACCGTGACTACCTGCTCGATGCAGTAAAGACCCGCTTGCCTGGTGTGGTGATGCATGCACCACAGGGCACCTTCCTGGCGTGGCTCGATTGCAGCGCTCTTGGCCTGGATGACCCGCAGCAGTTTTTCCTTGAGCAGGCCAAGGTCGGCCTGAGCGCGGGGATCGAATTCGGTGATGACAGCCAACAGTTCGTGCGCCTGAATTTCGGTTGCCCACGGGCGATGCTGGAGGAAGGGATACAGCGCATGGAACGAGCCTTGCGCCAGCGCTAACCTCCCGGTGGAGCATTCGTGGGAGGGCAGGCAATCCCCTCCCACATTATTCATTCACAACTTGGCGATGGACACTTCAGTCGATTTCACGAAGGCAATCACTTCACTGCCCACCTTCAATTCCAGATCACGCACCGAACGTGTGGTAATCACCGACGTCACAATGCCAGACGCGGTTTGTACGTCGATTTCCGACACCACTTCCCCCAATAGAATCTCCTTGATCACGCCTTTGAACTGGTTGCGCACGTTGATCGCTTTGATGGTCATGTCGGCTTTCCTTTTGGCTGTTGGGTCAATCCGCACGAATGCGCAGGCCCTCAAATTGCGCCTCGATAGAAAAGATTAAAAGGAATAAATATCTATTTATCTATTCTATAAAGATATATGAAGTAAATATTCTTCGCCTCCCATCTGCCCGGCGCCCAACGTTCGGCAGCGACTTATAACCGCACATCTTGTGCGTTGACCAACCTTGTTACACACCATATAGTGTGCCCACAAACAAAACAGACCACTACATAGTGTGCAGAATCGGTATTTGCCGACCACACTCAGCGCAGTATTTCAATGCCTGGTAGCCTGCAAATCGCACATTTTTTGGACGGGTTGAACACCGTCAGAACGGATCAGAAGGGAGTATTTCAATGCTGAGTTGGGATGAAGTCGACAACGAAGACACCGGTGCAGCGGTGATCAAAGGCGCCAACGCCGGCCACGCCACCGAAGCCAACATGGACCGCCTCGACGGTGCCGGCGCCGCTGCCGCCGTGGAAGCCCGCGCCGTCACCGCCAACGACTCCGCCGCCATCGTGCGCGCCAAGGCCGCCCTGGACAAACTCGACGTCGCCGAAGGCCTCGCCGAACTCGAAGGCGCCTCCGCCCGCGTCGCCGTTGACGAAAAGCGCATGATCAACTGCCGCGCCGACCTCAACCAACTCGTGCCATTCAAGTACGACTGGGCCTGGCAGAAGTACCTCGACGGCTGCGCCAACCACTGGATGCCGCAAGAGGTCAACATGACCGCCGACATCGCCCTGTGGAAAAACCCCGAAGGCCTGACCGATGACGAACGCCGTATCGTCATGCGCAACCTGGGCTTCTTCTCCACCGCCGACTCCCTGGTAGCCAACAACCTGGTGCTGGCCGTGTACCGCCTGATCACCAACCCGGAGTGCCGCCAGTACATCCTGCGCCAGGCCTTCGAAGAAGCGATCCACACCCACGCCTACCAGTACTGCATCGAATCGCTGGCCATGGATGAAGGCGAGATCTTCAACATGTACCACGAGATTCCATCGGTGGCCAAAAAGGCCGCCTGGGGCCTGAAGTACACCCGCTCGATCTCCGATCCGAAGTTCGAAACCGGCACCGTCGACACCGACAAAGAGCTGCTGCGCAACCTGGTCGCCTACTACTGCGTGCTGGAAGGCATCTTCTTCTACTGCGGCTTCACCCAGATCCTGTCCATGGGTCGCCGCAACAAAATGACCGGCGTGGCCGAGCAGTTCCAGTACATCCTGCGCGATGAGTCGATGCACCTGAACTTCGGTATCGACGTGATCAACCAGATCAAAATCGAAAACCCACACTTGTGGGATGCCGAGATGAAAGAAGAAGCGACCCAGATGATCCTGCAAGGGACGCAGCTGGAGATCGAATATGCGCGGGATACCATGCCTCGTGGGGTGCTGGGCATGAATGCGGCGATGATGGAGGATTACCTCAAGTTCATCGCTAACCGTCGCCTGTCGCAGATCGGCTTGAAGGAAGAGTACCCAGGCACGACTAACCCGTTCCCGTGGATGAGCGAGATCATGGACTTGAAGAAAGAGAAGAACTTCTTCGAGACCCGTGTGATCGAGTATCAGACCGGCGGCGCGCTGAGCTGGGATTGATCCGGACTAAGCACTAAAGGAAGCCCTGGCATGTTCAGGGCTTTTTTTTCGTCGGTAAAAAAGGAATTTGCTATTTCTTGAAGTCCATCACGTCAAGCACCTAGCCCAGAAGGGTTCGGATCGCATCACCAATGCTGTAGCCTTGTGCCCGATTGCCATCAGCGTTGTCATCGGTCGAGTGGTCGGGAGGCTTTTAGCGAAAGGCTTTACGCCAAGATCGGAGGACTGGCACGGGAGTAGGCTCCTGTTGTCATAGCTGATGCATGCTTAATACTATTAGATAGGACCTAGGCCAACCCGTGTACCCAGACATGCTCGAAGCCGAACCTAAGGCCTGAGTACTCTCTGCCTCCGACAAGCCCACACTCTCTTTTTTCGTTCAAAACCAGCGCCTGACCTCCCACTTCACCGGAAGTGCAAATCCGTGAGCCAATATGCCGAAAAAGGCAATCCACTCGATGATGGGATATTGAATAATAAAATCAGTCCTAATCCCAAAAAAAGGAAACTCGCCATACTTAATCACCTCAATATAGGACACGACAAAAAAACCGTTAAATATCACACATAAAAATAACTTCAAGGTATTAAGACCTTCCCCCGAAAGCCTAGCCCTTAAGGCATACGCACCGACCACACCAAAAACCACAAAAACAAGAGCATAGAACACAATCAATCTACCACCCCCTGATACATCTGCGTCCCTGTCTCATAATCAATATAAACCTCAACACCTAATGGAAACATCCCCATTCTTTTGTAAGCCCTCTCCTTATCTGACCTTATATATCTGAACAAACGCCAAGCATCCGGCTTCAATACAAGCCTACGTAGACTATAAAAAGACATAATCATATCCGTGCCACCATAGGCTAAATCACCTCCACTTTCGCCATACCCGAGGGACTGTGCTGCGCCGCGATATCCAGTTCTGACCGGTCCAACTGTATCGGAATGCCCCTCAAGCATATTCCTACCATTTTCATACATGTTATTAGCGCCGTGCGCCATAATCGGGATGCCCGCCAGCAAACACAGCGTACCGACTGAGGCGTAGCAAATTCCTGCCCCCGTCGCAAACTGAAGTGCGCCTGCGATAACCCCGATGCCTTTCCTCCCCACCTCCAGGGATTGGTTTAGGAGGCTTTCTTGTTCGTGCTTTATTTCTTTCAATCCCTGATCAACAGTTTTTCTGCCGTCCTCAACTTCCCTAACAATACTCCGAGCGTAATAAGCCACCTCACGATTGAATTGCAGCCGAACAATCCCATCATTAATATTCCGAGCACTTATCGTACAAGCCTGGTTAGTCAGATACGCCGCAGCCTGACTAACCACCCAAAGGTCTTGAAAGGTAGGCTTCCGTTCTTCATTTATGTTCACCGGCCTGTCTCCCAAGTACTGAAGCCACTTGTTCCCGCCTGATGATGAGTCCAGATTATTTCACGATATTTAAGCGCAACATGCTCTTGTGCCTCTGCATCAATATGCAAAACAGAATGCGGTACGTCAACAGTGAGGTCGGTGATGATGCAGCCTCGAATATCGACGCTGTAGTATTTTTCATGCCAGCCCGATTGGGCGATCCGATAAAAATTGATGACGCAGTTGAGCTCTTCCCTGTTGGAGAGCGCTACCGCCAGCAAGGGTGACGATTTATCGATATTTTTGGTAATGGCAATCGGCCCATGACTCGACGCCCTGACGTTGCCCCTGTTGGCCATATTATGGTGGAAGGACAGCACCATTATCTCTCGCAGTGCCCCTCCTGCCACTTGTTGCCGATAGAGTCTTGAGTCGAACACTTTGCAGAAATCAGACCTTGGGATTTGCCGCTGATGGTCATGTAGCCGTGGTTTGCCATAGGGTTAACGCCTTGTTGTTTTTGGCATTTACCATACGAAAAAATAGCAAATAGGAAATATCGGAAAGTTCGCTTTAAGTGGTGCGAGTGGTATGTAGGAAATTTAACCCACACTCCAATCAGTCGGCCAAAACACTTGTAAGACCTAACTGCACTCGCTCTCGAATGAGCGTGCCGGAACCTCGGAAGCCCCACTCCTGGCTCAGGGGTAGTAAACTCGTATCGCCATAAACGCATGGACCGTCGCACGCACACAAAAGAGCGCAGAGGCTGACCCGCAGCGACCAGGCTGAACCGTCAACCTGAACCCCGGCAGGCAAGCGCCAGTCACAACGCTATGAAACCGCCCTACCTGATAAGGACCACCCGTGAACCCAGACATGCTCGAAGCCGGCCCCGCAGACGCCAAAGTACTTTCCGTCTTTGACTTCGACGGCACCCTCACCCACCACGACAGTTTCGTGCCCTTTCTCAAGTTTGCCTTTGGCACCGGTGAGTTTTATGGCCGGATGGTCAAGCTGGCGGTGCCGGGGCTACGTTTTTTGGTGCGGCAGATCAGCCGGGATGAGTTGAAGGCGCAGTTGATTCGCACCTTTATGACTGGGGTGGAGAAGACGTGGGTGCAGCAGAAAGCCGAGGAGTATTGCCAGCGCAATTGGGCGCGGTTGATGCGCCCGGCGGGGGTGTTGTCGGTGGAGCAGGAGTTGGGCTCGGGGGCGGTGGTGACGCTGTGTTCGGCGTCGCCGGCGTTGGTGTTGCAGCCGTTTGCCGACCGGCTTGGCATTCGTTTGATCGGCACTGAACTTGAGGTGGTGGATGGGGTGCTGACCGGCAAGCTCACTGGGAATAATTGCCGTTGTGAGAATAAGGTGCTGCGGCTTGAGGCGGTGTATGGCGACCTGGGGGAGTATCGGCTCAGGGCCTGGGGCGATACGCGCGGGGATCGAGAGTTGCTGGCTGCGGCGCAGGATGCGCATTTTCGGCATTTTCATGCGAAGAAGAAAAAGCGAGCTCGGTTGCAGCGGTGATGCGGGGGTGAGGTTGGCGGGGAGACCGAGGCGATCCCATCGCAGCCTCGCTCGGGCTCGACAGCTCCCACATTTGATCTGCGTAGCTCGGGAGAGCTATGTCGTAGCTTTGAGGTCCACGCTCAAGGCTGTGGCGAAGGCTTTGACCATCGGGCTCCGTGGCGCGTTGTGGCGCAGGATCAGGTTGAACGCGGTGCTTAAATGAACCTGCTCTGGGCACAGTGCGCGCAGGCGCCCTTCCCTTACCAGTGGCGTGGCGTAGTGTTCTGGCAGGAAGCCCAGGAAGCGGCCGGTAAGGATCAGGATGGCGACGGCTTCCACTTGTGAGGCCGAGGCGGACTGGCTGTCGTGGTTGACGAAGTTGGCCTTGTCGCGATGGATCGCATACCGATGGTTCACCACTTCGTATTGGCGAAGCGCATCGGGGGTGATGTCGCTCGCAGTGAACAAGGGATGCCCTACGGCGCAGTAGGCGTGGGCCTTTTCTTCGTAGAGCGGGAAGTAGTCGAATTCTTCACGGCGTTGGTACACCGGGACGATGCCGGCGACCAGGCGCCCCTCCACTACTCCACGCTCAACTTCGTCCAATTGCGAGGCATGTAGGCGCAATCTTATTTTTGGCGATTGGCGATGTAAGTTGCCCAGGGCGGTAATCAACGGGGAGTTAACGTCGGAGACGGTGTTATCGATAACGCCCACACTCAGGTCGCCGATCAGTTCGTTTTGCGCCGAACTAAGTTTGTCGCGAAAACTGTCCACTGAGGTAAATAACTCGATGGATGCTTGATACACCAACTTGCCTTCTTCGGTCAGCCCGAACCCTTCGCGGCCCCGTGTGCACAGGCGCATGCCGATGCGAATCTCCAGGTCGGAGATCTGTTTGCTGATGGCCGCCAGGCCCACGTTCAGCTCGTTTTGCGCAGCACTGAAGCCGCCGGCTTCGACCACGGCCATAAATACCCGCAGCAATTTGAAGTCCAGCCCACTCAGTTGCAGCGGTGCTCGTGTGCCGGGTTTTGGCGGCAGGTTTCCAGAAGTGGAAAGTGGGGTTTCCATAATGCGCGTTGACCTCGAGTGCCATATTCAACAGGCTTGAACCCAATCCTTGAACATAGCCAGGCGGCGATAATGAACATAAACATCCGCCCTTGGCAACCTTGAATACGGCGCGTCAGATGCCGGTTCTACACCGATAAACTTCTGTTGAAACTGCCTCCGACTCTTCTTAAAACAAGCGTGAGGAATACCCATGTCCCAGCCCACCGACCGCCTTTGGGGCGCTCGTTTCAAGACCGGTCCGTCTGCGGCGTTGGCCGCGTTGTCGCGTTGCCCTGAGCGCTATTTTCGCCTGACGCCCTACGACCTGGCCGGCTCCCGCGCCCATGCCCGTGAGTTGCAGCGCGCTGGGTTGCTGGATGAGTCGGAGACTTTGCGTACCCTCGAGGCCCTGGACCGCATCGGTGAGGATTTTGCCGCCGGGCGCCTACATCCCACCCTGGATGACGAGGACGTACACACCTTTATCGAACGCGTATTGACCGAGCGCCTGGGCGCCCTGGGCGGCAAGTTGCGTGCCGGACGCTCGCGCAATGACCAGACGGCCAATGATCTGCGCCTGTTCCTGCGCGACCATGCGCGCACCATCGCCAACGAGGTGCTGGGTTTGCAGCAGGCGCTGGTTGAGCAGGCCGAGCAACATGTGCAGAGCATCTGCCCGGGCTTCACCCATTTGCAGCAGGCGCAACCCATTGTGTTTGCCCATCACTTGCTGGCCCACGCGCAGTCGATGCTGCGCGATGTGCAGCGCCTGGTGGATTGGGATGCGCGTACGGCCCTGTCGCCGTTGGGCGCGGCCGCCATGGCAGGTTCGGCGATAGCGCGTCAGCCAGAGCACTCGGCCAGGGAAATGGGCTACACCGGGCCATGCGAAAACTCCATCGACGCTGTCGCCAGCCGTGACCATGTGGCGGAGTTCCTGTTTGTGGCCGGCATGCTCGGGGTGAATATTTCGCGGCTGTCGGAGGAGTTTTGCCTGTGGTCGTCGCGCCAGTTTCGCTGGGTAGTGCTGGACGATGCCTACGCCACCGGCAGTTCAATCATGCCGCAGAAAAAGAACCCGGACATTGCCGAATTGGCGCGGGGCAAGGCCGGGCGTTTGATCGGCAACCTGACCGGGCTGATGTCGACGCTCAAGTCGTTGCCGCTGTCCTACAACCGTGACTTGAGTGAAGACAAGCACAGCGTGTTGGATAGCGTGGACACCTTGCTGCTGGTGTTGCCGGCGATGGCCGGGATGGTGGCGACCATGAAGGTGCAGGTAGAGGAGTTGCGGCGCCAGGCACCAATGGGCTTTACCTTGGCGACTGAGGTGGCGGATTGGTTGGCCACCCGTGGTGTGCCGTTCAAGGAGACCCATGAGATTACCGGCGCGCTGGTGCAGGCCTGTGAGCAGCATGAGATTGAGTTGTGGCAAGCCTCACCGGCGATGTTGGCCGAGGTGGATGGGCGACTCACCCCGGACGTGCGCGACTGCCTGACCCTGGAGGCGGCGATTGCGGCGCGTAGTGGGTGGGGTGGGACGGCGCCGGAGCGGGTGAAGGAGCAGATTGGACGGTTGAAGATGGCGTTGGCGGCTCAGCAAAAGTGGACTGAAAGTTATCAAGGATTTCGGATTTAAGCCGGTGACGATCGTTCCCACGCACTGCGTGGGAATGCATCCCGTGACGCTCCGCGTCGTCACGTTACGCGCCAACGGCGGGACGCGGACGTCCGAGGCGGCGTTCCCACGCGGAGCGTGGGAACGATCACGCATCAAGAATAAATTTTGGAGTAGCAGCATGAACCAAACCCCGGCCGAGCGCTTGGAAGCCGAGCGCAAGTTGTCCGAAAACCAGTTCGATATCACCCAGTACGAGCATGTGCCGCGGCGCTATTACGGGCGGATGTTTTTTGCCACCCTGATCGTGATTGCGTTGGCGGCGCTGTTGCGCGCGTTTGCCAATGGCCAGATCGAATGGTCCTACATTGGCCAGTTCCTTACGTCGCAAGCCATCCTCTGGGGCCTGGTGAACACCATCGTCATGTCGATCCTGGCGATGGCATTGGGCGTAGTGATCGGAGTGATCACGGCGATCATGCGCATGTCGGCCAACCCGATCCTGCGTTACGTGGCCATCACCTATACCTGGTTGTTTCGCGGTACACCGCTGATTTTGCAGCTGCTGCTGTGGTTCAACCTGGCGTTGATCTTCCCGGTGATCACGATTCCGGGCCTGTTCAGCATCGACACCGTGGACCTGATGACGCCATTCGTGGCCGCCCTGCTCGGCTTGAGCATCAACCAGGGCGCCTACACCGCTGAAGTGGTGCGTGCCGGCTTGCTGTCGGTGGACACCGGCCAATACGAGGCGGCCAAGTCCATCGGCATGCCGAGCCTGCAGGCGCTGCGCAGGATCATTCTCCCGCAGGCGATGCGCGTGATCATCCCGCCCGTAGGCAACGAGTTCATCAGCATGGTGAAAATGACCAGCCTGGCCAGTGTGATCCAGTACTCGGAACTGCTGCACAACGCGCAAAACATCTACTACGCCAACGCCCGGGTGATGGAGTTGCTGATTGTGGCGGGCATCTGGTACCTGGCGGTGGTGACTGTTCTTTCATTTGGTCAAAGCCGCCTCGAGCGTCGTTTTGCCCGCGGCGCCGGCAAGCGTTCGTAAGCCTGGGTTGAGGAGATTTGCCCCATGAGAAGCATCGTCAAGGCTGTCAACCTGAACAAGTATTACGACCAGTATCACGCCCTGCGTGACATCAATATCGAGGTCGAGCAAGGCGAGGTGATGTGCATCATCGGCCCGTCCGGCTCGGGCAAAAGTACCCTGCTGCGTTGCGTCAATCAGCTGGAAAAGATCGACAAGGGCGGCCTGTGGGTCGATGGCGAATTGGTTGGTTATCGAGTGGTCGGAAACAAGCTGCACGAGATGAACGAAGCGCAGATCGCCCGCCAGCGCCTGGCCACCGGCATGGTGTTCCAGCGGTTCAATTTGTTCCCGCACATGACTGTGTTGCAAAACATCATCGAAGGCCCGTGCCAGGTGCTCAAGCGCTCGCCCAAGGAAGCCATCGAAGATGCGCTGGAACTGCTGGCCCGCGTTGGCCTGGCGGATAAGCGCAATGCCTACCCGGTGGAGTTGTCCGGCGGCCAGCAACAGCGTGTGGCAATTGCCCGGGCCTTGGCGATGCGCCCCAAGTTGATGCTGTTTGACGAACCCACCTCAGCCCTCGACCCGGAGCTGGTAGGCGAAGTGCTGTCGGTGATGCGCGATTTGGCCACCACCGGCATGACCATGATCGTGGTCACCCATGAATTGGGCTTCGCTCGCGAAGTGTCCAACCGCATGGTGTTTATGGACGCCGGCCAGATTGTGGAAGCCGGCAGCCCGGAAGACATTCTAATAAGCCCACAAAACCCGCGTACCCAAAGCTTTATTTCTGCCGTTCGCACTTAACTAAAAAACTAACGAGAACGCCCCTATGAAGAAGATATTTATCCCTACCTTGCTTGCAGGCCTGATGGCCTCCTCGTGTGTATTCGCGGCCTTGCCGCAAGCCATCAAGGACAAGGGTGAGATCAGCGCGGCCATCGTGCCGAACTACCCGCCGATGGACTTCAAGGACCCGGCCACCAACAAACTCACCGGTTTCGATTTCGACCTGGGCAACGCCCTGGCCGAGCGACTGGGCGTGAAGATCAAATGGCAGGAAACCGGCTTCGAACAGATGCTCAGCGGCCTGACCACCAAGCGCGTGGACATCGTGCTGTCGGGCATGACCGATACCGCCGAGCGCCAGAAAGCCGTGACCTTCATCGACTACTTCACCAGCGGCCCGCAGCTCTACACTTTGGCCAAGCGCGAAGAGATCAAGGAATTGACCGACCTGTGCGGTAAAAAAGTCGGCACCAGCCGCCGCACCACCTGGCCGTCTGAAATTACCGCCTGGAGCAAGGCAAACTGCGAAGCGGCGGGTAAGCCGGCAATCGTGGTGATCGGCACCGAAGGCTCGGCAGATGCCCGGGCGCAGTTGCAGCAGAACCGCCTGGATGCGGCGATGCAGGGCAGCGAGACCATTCCTTATTTGATGTCGCTGGACAAAGGCAAGTACAAGCCGGTGGGCCTGGCGATTTCCAAGCAATTCACCGGGCTTGGGATTGAGAAGAGCAATACCGAGTTGGTCACGGCGATCAGTGAGGCATTGCAGGGCATGATTGATGACGGGACTTACGGCAAGATCTTGAAAAAGTGGGATCTGGAGCAGGGCGCGGTCGAGAAAATAAGCATAAACGCGGGCCAGTAAACACCGCAAAACCTGTGGGAGCTGGCTTGCCTGCGATAGCGGTAGATCAGCCAATGACGATGCAAACTGGCCTACCGCTATCGCAGGCAAGCCAGCTCTCACATTGGATCGGTGTTCACATTCAAGTTGTGTTGTCGTGAAGGTATAACAAGGAACCCTCCCCCACCGTGGCCACCTACTCCCTGGTAATCCGTCGCCTGATGATCTGCTCGGTGACCATCGTGGTCAGCCGTGCCATGACCAGCCCGTTGCTGGCCCTCTGGCTGAGCACACGCCTGGGCCTCAACCAGCAGGACATCGGCCTGCTGATGGGGGTCGCCGTGTTCATCGCCACGCTCCTGGGTTTGTACGGCGGCTACATCATCGACCGTCTGGAAAAGCGCAAGCTGTTGATCCTGGCCATGCTCTCCAGCTCCATCGGTTTTTTGTTGCTGACCTTTGCCAGCAACCTCTACCTCACCACGCTGACCCTTGTTGTGACTGAAGCCGCGTCGGCGCTGTTCCTGATCGGATCCAAGGCGATCATCAGCGAAAACCTGCCGGTGGGTGAGCGCGCCAAGGTGTTTTCCCTGCGCTACACCCTGACCAATGTCGGCTATGCCACGGGCCCGATGTTGGGCGTAGTGATTGCCGGCCAATTGCCGTGGGCACCGTTTTTGATCGCCAGCGCCATTGCCTTTGGCAGCCTGTTCCTGATGATCGGCATTGCGCCGACCCAGCGCGACGACAGTCATAAGCCTCAGAGTTTCCTCAGCACCCTGCGCATCTTGCGCAGCGACCGCACGCTGATCCTCTTCACCAGCGGCAGCCTGTTGAGCACCATCGTCCATGGGCGCTACACCCTTTATCTGTCGCAGTTTTTGCTGGTGGCCTACACACCCGACCAGGCACTGAAAATTCTGTCTGCGGTGCTCGCCTGCAACGCCATCACCGTGATTTTGATGCAGTACCAAATCGGCCGATTTCTCAAGCGCGAGCAACTGCGCCATTGGATCGTGCTGGGCACCCTGCTGTTTATTGCCGGGTTGGTCGGCTTCAGCCAGGCGCACAGTCTGCTGACCTGGTGCCTGGCAATGTTCGTGTTCACCCTGGGCGAGATGATCATCTACCCCTCGGAGTTTCTGTTTATCGACACCATCGCGCCGGATGCACTACGCGGCAGTTATTACGGCGCACAGAACCTGGCCGCGTTTGGCGGGGCCATGAGCCCGGTGATTTGTGGCTATCTGCTGATCAATGCGGCGCCCACCAGCATGTTCTTTGCCCTGGCCGCACTCACGGCCATGGGTGGCACCCTGTGTTTCTTGAGCGGGCGACGCGTGGCAGGTTCTTGCTGATATTTACGCAAGATCCGGCTATTAATAGCCAAACCTCTGACGGACCCGAGCCCCATGAAATTCGACACGGCCTACAGCCTGAGTCTCGACGACAAGCTGTCAATCTACGACGTGCGAGATCTGAATTTCGATGAAACTACCGCCTTCGATTCCGACAAAGACAGCTTCCTGTGCCCCAACGACGCCTGCCGTGCGGCGTTCGATAGCGCCAATGCGTTGAGTACCTTCAACGCCAAGAACGTCAACTACCAGCGCACGCCGCACTTCAAGAACAAACCCGGCACGCGGCATATCGACGGCTGCCGCTATGCCGGCAGCCATAAACCTGCGACGGGTGAAAATGACGACGAGCGTGAGGAAAATTTCCCATCGGAATTTGTGCTGACGCGGCGACTGTACGAGCTTAGAACGCCGGTAGTCGGCACCGCTGGGAGCGTCCTGCAGGAGCCGACGAAAGTGCCCGCAAACCGCGCTACCACCTCTTCTGGCAGCAATGACTCGATCCCGGACAAAACCAGCGTATTCGCACACCCGGTGGAGTGCTACGTGTCCAACATCGATGACAAGGACAAGCTCAAGGCCATGCCCTTGAAGATCGGTGAGCACACGGCGACCTACTGGGCATTCTTCAAGAAGATCGAATACCTGCAAGACAACCAGGGTTTGATTTACTGGGGCAAGATCAAGACCATCAAGGACTACACCAGCAGCTTTCGCATCGACTTCGAAAAGAAGGTGTGGCTCGACAAGAAGCCCTATTCGGTAAATGTCTACCTGAGCAAAAAGCTTATCGAAAACTACCGCAAGCGCACGGCATTCCTGGAACAGATCAAGGCGGCGGCCAGCAGCGAACGGCCGCTGTATTGCTTTTTCTACGGGGTCACGCCGCAGCTTGTGCAGGTGCCCAGCCAGAAAAAACCCGAGCAGACGTTCGGGGTATTCAGCGCCAGGATCGAAAACCTGGATCACCTGATTATTCGCGAGGCGCCGGGGCTGGAATCATAAGGGGTTGCAACGCCAATGGATGAGCGGTAGAAACAACTGTACAAAAACACAGTATAGTTGCGCCTTCCCTGTCGAACCTGGAGAAACCCCATGTCCTCTCTGGCAATGAGTTCTTTCGTAGAACAACAGATCGTCTTGCATCAATTCACCACCAAACACTGCGCGCAGGCGCGCGTGATGCTGGGCTGGAGCCGCGAAGAGCTGGCTCGCCAGGCTGGCGTGGCGGTGCAAGCAATTGAGAAACTGGAAGGCCACGGCGACGTGGACGATGAAACTCGTTTGATCCTGGCGTTTCGCCTGGAGGCCGAAGGGCTGGTATTTTTCCCGGGGTTCGCGCCGGGGTGGGGGATGAGTGCGCGGCGGTTTGATACCGCCGCAGCGCAACCTTCTGCGCAAGGCCTCATTTCGCGGTTGATGGGTTCAACCACCGCAACCATTGACTCACAAACGCCTCAACCCAATGGTGCGTAGAGCCCAGGTGTTTCTCCGGGCGCTTCAATAGTTTCAAATGCACCCGTGGCGGTCGATTGAACCCTGGCACAACCTCTGCGAGGCAGCCGTCTGCAGAGGCTGATTCAAACTCAAGTGTCAGTAGTCTCAACCACGTCCTCTGTACTGGCAGGTGTCGGTGTGAAGGGAGCACCTGGGAGAAAAGCCGGTTTTTGAATGGCCTGTGAGGCTTGTTCATAACCATAGGCGACTGACAGCAAGGTCGCTTCACTGTTGGCGGAGCCATACACGTAAAGTGCCGTGGGCATGCCATCTTCATCCATGCCTGACGGAACGGATATGCCTGGGTACCCGGCCGCAGCGCTGAAAAAATAATTGTGGGACTGGAAGTTCGACACCATGGCGTCGAGCTTGTGCTCCTTCATGGGGTCATCAATGGTGTTCTGAAATATAGGAAGAATGGCTTTCCACAGCGCATCGCGATCTTCCTGGTTGGTCTGCACCCCATTGATCATTTCCAGCAGTTTCTGGTCAGGCTCACCAGGTTTCTGGGTGCGGTTGATAAAAGCAATCAGCTCAGAGAGTGATTTGACCGGCAAACCTTCTCGCCCAGCCAGGTAGCCTTCCAGCGCTTGCTTGACCTCCGAGAAAAGCGCGTTGTTATAATCGACATAGGTTTGTTCGGGGACGCCAGCATCCAACCGCGCCATCGGCACCAGAATCGCCCCTTGGGCCTTCATCACGTCGAGCGCCGCCTCATAATGCTTGCGGTCTGCTCGCTTGGCCGGGTCCTTGGCCTCCTCAGCGGACAACTCGGGTAAAGGGGTATAGCCAATTCGCTTGTCCTTCAAGGCGTCGGACTGCAGGCCCTTGGTGTAGGCAGTGGTCTCGGTCATTGCGTTAAGCGCTTCGGCCGCATCACAGATATTGCGGGTAAAAGTCCCCACCGCGTCCATGCGAGTGCTGGTCATGACGCCTTCGGTACTGACCAAGCCCGTCGTTGTTTTCAGGCCAAACACACCGTTGTAGGCGGCGGGGCTGATGATCGATCCGTTGGTTTCCAACCCCAGTGCCACAGGCACATGCCCTTGGGCGACCGCCACTGCCGAACCTGAACTCGACCCAGCCACCGGCCCTCCGAGTCGATGAGGGTTCAGCGTCTGGCCACCTCGGGAGCTCCAGCCATCCACAGGTAATAGTGACCGAAAGTTGGACAGCTCACTCATATTGGTTTTCCCCACAATCACCACCCCGTGCTTCAACAAATTGTCGACAACCTTGGCGGTTTTAGTGGCCGGCGCGCCCACCAAGGCCTTCGAACCTGCACTGGTCTGCATGCGGTCGTTGGTTTCGAAGACATCCTTCAGCGCTATCGGCACGCCATGCAAGTGCTTGAGTACGCGGCCATTGGCACGTTCCTGGTCGCGGGCCTTCGCCTCCCTCATAGCATCCGGGTTGGTTTCCAAAAACGCATTGCCGCCCTGTAGCCCACGATCAATATTGGCAATCTGCTTGAGCGAGTCCCTCAACAGTGACTCTGAGGTAACGCCGCCACCTTGGCCCATCTCCAATGACATCTGGCAGGCACTCTTGAAACCTTGCACAGGGTTTGCAAGTTCCTGAAGCAGGCCTGTCGCCCATCCACTTACCGAAACTGGTCCGATCATGAAATTCCCCTCTGTCTAACTGGATGTGAGCGTTATCGGTCGATAACACCGCACCAGTCTAAGAGCCGACACCCCATCACTATTTCGGGCGAATCCTGCTGCTGCGTCCTACTCTTCCCAGCCCGACGTAGTCTTCAATAACGTCTATGGCCGTAGCTGGCGGTAAGCGCGTACCAGTGCCGCCAAACGATCACCTGCCCAGCGTGCACCGTAAAACCAGACTCTGGAGCCATCCTCCAGGGTTTCACACACCGTGGGGTACCCGCTTTTCGAGGCGTTATGAAAGGCGGCTTCTGGATCCTCCGACACCAAGGCATCCAGGCGAAGGCCTGCCACCCGCTCATCGATTTCACGACAGGCCTGCTGATTGTCGCCGCTGCGCTGCATGTCCACCGCTACCCATTGGACACCGGCCCTGCGCAGGGTGTCGAAGACTCGGTGCAAGGCCTCACTGTGTTCGACCCGTTCAACGTGATTGCCCTGCACATAGCGCTCGACATACCCGACCCGATAGCCCGTCAACGCCCGCGTGGCGGTGAACGTGGTGTTATTCAACACGAGCGGTACCTCTACCATCACCGGTTCGGTAGGGTCCTCGCCGCTGAGGGCGACAAGTGATAGCGCGGGGTCACGCACCGGCCGTAGATGGGGCGCCAGGGCGTTATACCCTGGGATGAGCATGGCGCCCGCAGCCTGTTCGGTGCCAAAGACAATAGAGGTGGGTGCAGCATGGGGGGGTGAAGCGGGTACGTCGGCGGCGTTCATTGGCGGGGGTAGCGGTTGGGCTGGGGCACAAGGCACCCCTATTTTCCAAAGCTTCTTACAGTGGCTGTCCATCGAAACATCCTCCCGGAAATAAAATTTCCGCGGGATCATCGCACTCTCATTTGGCCTTTGTCGCAGAGCAGAAATTCGCTGAAAAACTCTTTTCCAAGCGGGCCATCGGCTCAGCTTGCTGCGTGTTCGTTGACCGGTTGAGGCTCCACTTCCAGCCACCAGGCTTGCCCGCGCTCAGGCTGGTTCAAGCGAAAAGCCTGACCCATCGCCGGAGTGGTGATCGAGATATTGCGCTCCCAGGCCAGGGCCATGATGCGGTCGAAGGGCTCATGCCAGGCGTGGAAGGCCAGATCGAAGGTGCCGTTGTGAATCGGCAGAAGCCAGCGCCCTTTCAGATCGATATGCGCCTGCAGCGTTTGCTCCGGCTGCATGTGCACATGGGGCCAATCGACATTGTAAGCGCCGGTTTCCATCAGGGTCAGGTCAAACGGCCCGTACTGCTCGCCGATGCGTTTGAAACCGTCGAAATAGCCAGTATCGCCACTGAAAAATATACGTCGCGTAGCGTCGATCATTACCCATGAGCACCACAGGGTCTGGTTGCCATCAAACAGGCCGCGCCCTGAAAAGTGCTGAGCCGGCGTGCAGACAAAACGAACGCCATCGACTTCGATGCCCTGCCACCACTCCAGCTGGCGCACTTTGCTGGCGTCTACGCCCCATTTGACCAGCGTGTCACCCACGCCCAGGGGCGCCAGGAAGTAGCGGGTCTTTTCGGCCAATTGGACTACCGCTTTGCGGTCGAGATGGTCGTAATGATTATGGGAAAGGATCACCGCTTCCAGCGCTGGCAGCTCATCAACACTGATAGGCGGCTGATGAAAACGCTTGGGGCCGGCCCAACTGAACGGCGAGGCGCGTTCGGCAAACACCGGGTCGGTGACCCAGAATTTACCACGTAGTTTCAGCAGCACGGTTGAATGGCCGAGGCGATACACGCTGTGATCAGGGGCGGCCAATAACTGCTCGCGGGTCAGTGGCTGTACCGGAATCTGCCCCACCGGCCGTGTCGTGCGCGGCTTGTTGAATAGCATGTTCCAGAAAATGCGCAGGGTCTTGCCCAAGCCACCGTGCTGCACCGGAGTGTCGTTGCTGAAGTGCCCCAGGCCCTGCTCGGCAGGCTTGGGCGCCGAGGGCGCCGGGTCGAGACGGGTTGAAATAGTGGCCATGACGATGTGACTCCGGCGGTCCGCTCAAGTATTACACTGCACAGTGTAGTTTCTAGATTGCAACAAAATCCGGAGCAAGTAAACTGCCCGGTGTAATTTCATTGTTGAGTCGAATGCCTTCCATGACTGCCCCCAAACGCCTCACCGAGCGTAAACGTGAAGCCATCGTGGCTGCGGCGATTGCCGAATTTCGCGAGAACGGCTTCGAGGTCACCAGCATGGACAAAATCGCCGCAACTGCTGGCGTTTCCAAGCGCACGGTGTACAACCATTTCCCCAGCAAGGAAGAACTGTTCGCCGAGATCCTCCACCAACTATGGGCCAGCAGCGTTGCCCAGTTGGACGTGATCTATACGAGCGACCGTCCGCTGCGCGACCAACTGCGCACGTTGCTGGAAGCGAAAATGCAGATGATGTCGGACGCCAACTTCCTCGACCTGGCACGCGTAGCCATTGCTGCCACCATTCATTCGCCGGAACGCGCTCAAGACATGGTCAACCGCCTCAGCGCACGAGAAGAAGGCTTTACCCAATGGGTGCGCGCCGCCCAGGAAGACGGCCGCCTCACCTGCACCGACCCGGGGTTCGCCGCCCACCAGATCCAAAGCCTGCTCAAGGCCTTTGCATTCTGGCCGCAGATTACCCTCGGCCAGCCCACCCTCGACCCCGCCGCCCAGGCAGGTGTTATCGAATCAGCCATCGACCTGTTCCTGGCCGGCTACGAAGTCAGCACTCCGCCCTCATACTAAGGCGCGTTATTGCAGAGCGTTTTGGCGTATTCCGCCCGTTGCGTGGCCGCCCATCCGGCCTGAGTTGTCTGATGACACCTCGTCTGAAACTTCATTCGCCGGCTTGCCGCAATAGCATAATGCCGCCATTGGTCGCCTGGTCAAAATAGTCCTGCCTGACGGGCGAACTTCCAGGTCGGTTGATCACTCTGACACCGTTGTTCTACCCCCCTCTGTCAGCATCAGGAAGCTGGCAATGAGCAAGTCAACCGTAAGGCCAGGGGCCCTACGGGGTCAGGCGCAAATACATGGACCCCGCATACGCTTGCATGCCCGAGCCCTCCACCATGCTATTCAACGCTCACAAGAAAACCATCAGTACCCTGCAACACAGCCTAGCCCAACAGACCAGCCTGCTGGACGCCATCGAACGCTCCATGGCCGTGATCGAATTCGACCTGCAAGGCACCGTGCTGCGCGCCAATGACAACTTCATCAAGACCATGGGCTACCGCGCCGAACAGATCCTGGGCCAGCCCCATCGGATGTTCTGTACCCCGGCGTTCGCCCGCAGCGCGGACTACAACCAGCTGTGGACGCACCTGCGAAACGGCCAATTCCAGTCGGGCACCTTTGAACGAGTAGGCGCCAACGGCGCCTCGGTGTGGCTGGAAGCCAGCTATAACCCGGTACGGGATGAGGCGGGGAATGTGATCAAAGTGGTGAAATACGCCATGGACGTCACCCCGCGTCTGCAAGCCGAAAGCGAAGCCAACGCCAAGCTCGAAGCCATCGACCGCGCCATGGCGATGATCGAGTTCAACCTCGACGGCACCATCATCACCGCAAACGACAATTTCCTGCAGCGCATGGGCTACAGCCTGGCGCAGATCCAGGGCAAGCATCACCGCCTGTTTTGCACACCCGAGCTGGCCAACAGTGCGGCCTACAGCGAGTTCTGGAAGCGCTTGAACCAGGGCGAGCTGTTCAATGGCCAGTTCGAGCGGGTGGACAAACACGGCCAGGTCGTGTGGCTGGAAGCCAACTACAACCCGGTGTACGACGCCAGCGGGCGCCTGTGCAAAGTGGTGAAGTTCGCCTCGGATGTCACCGCCCGCGTGCTACAGCATGCCGCTGACGCACAGAGCGCCGCCCAGGCTTACCACCTGTCGTTGAACACCCAGGAGATGGCGGAAAAAGGCGCCGAGGTGATTCAGAAAACCGCCAGCGGCATGCGCGAAATTGCCGTGGATATCGACACATCTTCGCAACTGATCGCCAAACTCGGCGAACGCTCGCAACAGATCACCGCCATCGTCAATACCATTCGCGGCATCGCCGACCAGACCAATCTGCTCGCCCTCAACGCCGCCATTGAAGCCGCCCGCGCCGGCGAGCAGGGCCGTGGCTTTGCCGTGGTGGCCGATGAAGTGCGGCAACTGGCGGCGCGTACCAGCGGCTCCACCGCCGAAATCTCCGGCATGATCGCCATGATCCAGGACGAAACCCGCCAAGCCATCGACAGCATGGACGCCACCCGCGACCGCGCCGCCCAGGGTGTGGAACTGGCCAACCAGGCCGGCACGGTGATCCTGCAGATTCGCGAAGGCACCGGCGAAGCAGTACAAGCGGTAAGTGCGTTTGCCAATGAGCGGGGCAATCGCTGAGCCATTGGCGCTGGCTGTCTGCAGGTTAACTTCGCAGCCAGCGCACATGCCGCCCCAGTTCATCAAATAGCGTCACCACCGAGCGTAACGCCCGGCAATCAGGCCGCGTCAACAACCACAGCGCCGTATCGTGCCCTGCCAGCGCAGGGCCCAGCGGTTGCAGGCCATCGCCCATCAGAAAATCCGGCAGCGCCGCCACGCCCAACCCCGCGCGCACTAATTCGGTCACCGACTGCATGCTGTTGCACCGATAACGGAGACGCACGCCCGGCAAATGCTCACGGCGCCAGATGACGGTGGGGTGATCGGGTAAAAAATCGTCCGGCGCGATCCAGGCCAGGTCGGCCCACTCATGGTCTGGGTGCAGGCGCGCATAGTCGGCACTGGCACACACCTGATAGGTCACCGCCCCCAGGCAACGTCCGACAAGATGCGCTGGCGGCGTCTTGGTCAGGCGCAGGGCGATATCCGCATCGCGGCGGCTGAGGTTGGCGAAGTCATTGGAGGTGCTCAGTTCCAGGGTCAACGCCGGGTAGGCCGGCATGAACTGCGCGAGGGCCGGCAACAGCAAACCTTGCAACACCGAGTCGGTGCAGGTCAGGCGCACGGTACCGCTGATCACTTCACCGCCCTGCTCCACGCCAATACGCGCCGCCTCCAGCGCCTGCTCGGCACGCTCGGCCTGTTGGGCCAGGTTGCTCGCCAGGCTGGTGGGCAAATAACCGGCACGGCTTTTTTCAAACAGGGTCTGGCCCAGCGCCGCCTCCAGCCGCCGCACCGCACGGAATACCGTGGACACATCGACCCGCAGCAGCGCCGCCGCCCGCGCCAGGGTACCGCCGCGCACCAGGGCCAGGATCAACGACAGGTCGGCGTAGTCGATTTGATAGTGCGTGACTGCATTGAACATATGGGCAAACGCCAATATTGATTGCATGAGCGCCAATCTATAGTGGGCATCACCCCACCACAAGTCATGGACGTACATGATGCCAACCCCCGCGCTGCACCTTGCCCTGATCGGTGATTACAACCCCGATGTGACCGCCCACCAGGCCATTCCCATGGCCCTGCAACAGGCCGCCGACGTTCTGGGCCTGAACGTCCAAGTGCAATGGCTGGCCACCGACACCCTCACCTCCACTTCTGCCCTGAGCGACTTCGACGGTTTCTGGTGCGTGCCCGGCAGCCCCTATCGCGATGTCGACGGCGCCTTACGGGCGATACGTTTTGCCCGCGAACAAGGTCGCCCTTTCCTCGGTACCTGCGGCGGTTTTCAACATGCCGTGCTGGAATATGCCCGCCATGTGCTCGGCTGGGCCGATGCCCAGCACGGCGAATTAATGCCGGATGCTGAACGCGCTGTCATCACGCCGCTGAACTGCTCCCTGGTGGAGGTGAGCGACACCGTACGCCTGGCCCCGTACACGCGCATTGCCCAGGCCTACGGCCGCCTGGACATCCACGAGGGTTACCGTTGCCGCTACGGCATCAACCCCGCCTTTGCCGACGCCCTGCTGGACGCCAACCTGATTCCCACCGGCCACGATTCGGCGGGCGATCTGCGCGCGGTGGAACTGCTCGACCACCCGTTCTTCGTCGCCACCCTGTTCCAGCCCGAACGCGCCGCATTCAAGGGCATCACGCCGCCGCTGACGATTGCGCTGCTCAAGGCCTGCCAGGAGGTATCGGTATGATCGCCAAGACACCCGCCCCACCTTATTACGCGGTGATTTTCAGCTCGCTGCGCACCGGCGCCGACCTGGGTTATGGCGAGGCCGCCACACGCATGCTGGAACTGGCCAGGCAACAACCGGGGTTCCTTGGGGTGGAATCGGCGCGGGAGGATGGACTGGGGATTACCGTGTCCTACTGGGCCAGTGAGGCGGCGATACTGGCCTGGAAACAGCAGGCCGAGCATCGGCAGGTGCGCGAGCAAGGGCGGGCCACCTGGTATGCGGCGTTTCACACACGGGTATGCAAGGTAGAGCGGGCCTACACCTTCTCCACTTGAATCACCGAACCCGGTGGGAGCTGGCTTGCCTGCGATGCAGACACCTCGGTGATGCAGTGAAACCGCAGTGATACTATCGCAGGCAAGCCAGCTCCCACATTTGCTCGTCATCGTTAGCAATCGCGGACGCTCAGCTCACCAAACTACGCAACGCGCTGATCTGCGGGATCTCTACCCGACGCATATACACGCGTAGCGGCTCGGTAATGTTGATGCGGTCGTCGATATTCTGGTCGAGCAACAACTGCAGGCGGGCTCGGCACAGGGTCATGGTGTGGTCGGCGGCCGGCAGCCAGACGAACTCGGCCGTGGGGATGATGCCGTCATCGGCCACGTCCATGCCGAATGAGTCTTCGCTGAAACGTACGATGTACTGGCCGGTCTTGCGGTTGAGGCCGACAAATCCCTGGAGTTGGTCGGCAGCTTGGCAGATAAGCTCGGAAGTGATGCGCATGGTA
The DNA here is from genome assembly GCF_021605325.1 of Pseudomonas sp. PA-7-1E. Taxonomy (NCBI): domain Bacteria; kingdom Pseudomonadati; phylum Pseudomonadota; class Gammaproteobacteria; order Pseudomonadales; family Pseudomonadaceae; genus Pseudomonas; species Pseudomonas sp. PA-7-1E. Next base: position 47,654 of record NZ_WKFA01000015.1, on the reverse strand, counting down.
AACCTCACTGAAAAGTCCCACAGGGACTGGAAAGATGGTTTACACGCGTGGCAGAAATTACCGCCCTCTGACGGGGCAGCTACCCGTAAGAATACTGCAACGCCCTGCAAAAAAGTCGACAAAATTGGCCGGTGCGCACGTTAATGTCGGTTTGGTGATAGCGCCGTTCGCAATCAATTGTTAAAAAGGACACCTTCTCAAAGTTACCTCCACGAAAGGACTTCGCATATGCCTGTCACGTTTTCCAAAAGCGCCTTGCTGCTGGCGTTGATGCTCGGCCTTGGCCAGGCACAGGCTGCCGAACCGGTCAGCCCGGCCGAATTGGCGACAAACGAAGGCATCCCCTATCCTGCCGTGATCGCTCACCGTGGCGCGTCCTACGACGCACCTGAATCCACCGCCGCTGCCTACAAGGTTGCACGCGACCTGGGTGCCGACTACCTGGAACTGGACTTGCAACGCAGTAAGGACGGCGTACTGTTCGCCCTGCACGACAACAACCTGCAGCGCACCACCGACGTTGCCACCAAGTTCCCCGAGCGCAAAGACGCGCCTGCCAACGAGTTCACCTGGAAAGAACTGCAAACCCTCGACGCCGGCAGCTGGTTCAACGCCGCCTACCCGGACCGCGCGCGCCCCGGTTTCGTTGGCCTGAAAATCCTGAGCCTGGACGACATCATCAAGATCGCCGAAGGCAACCCCTCGCACAAACCCGGCCTGTACATCGAGACCAAGGAGCCCAAGCAGTTCCCCGGTATCGAAGCCGACCTGAAAAACAAGCTGCTCGACAAAGGCTGGCTGAGCTCCGCCGGCTCCAAGCTGGGCAAGAGCAACACCGGTGTCGGCCAAGGCAAGGGCCGCGTGGTGCTGCAAACCTTCGAAACCGCCAGCCTTAAAGAGCTGCAGAAGGAAATGCCCAACACCCCGAAAATCCTGCTGTTGTGGGTAGGTGAAGGCAGCATCGAGCCCAAATCCAAAGTGACCTTCGCCGAGTCTGGCGAAGCCACCAAGGCCGCCTACTACGCCAAGCAAGAGCCCAAAGACGCCGCCGAATTCGAAAAGTGGGTCGATGAGGCCAAAAGCCTCGGCGCCATCGGCACCGGCCCGTCGGCTGAGCTGACCGACCACGGCGACCAGAGCTACACCGACCTGGTGAAGCCGGAAATGAACAAGCTGACCCACGACAAGGGCCTGCTGGTGCATGTGTATACCGTGGATGAGCCGGTGGACTTCGAGAAGGTCATGAAGGCCGGCGTCGATGGTATCTTTACCAACCGCGCCGCCGAGCTGTTGAAGTTCTACAAGCGCTGGCCGTCGTCCAGCGTGCAGGACCTGCTCAACGACCATAAGTACTAAAAGCGTTGGTGTCAGTGAGCCATTAAGGATGAGTTAAGTTGCGCTGGTTAATCTGGCGCCACTTAAACAGCTCAACCTAAGAAGGACATACACCATGAAAACCTTGACCGCCCTGTTCGCCGCTACTGCCCTGACCTTGACCGCCGGCCTGGCCCAGGCTGATGTTCGTCCAGACCAGATTCCCAGCCTGCTCAAGACCGGTGAAGTGATGGCGTTCGAAAAGCTCAACGCCGCCGCCGTCGCCCAACATGCCGGCGCTACCATCAACGATACCGAGTTGGATCACGAAGCTGGCAAGCTGGTCTACGAAGTGGACCTGACCGACACCACCGGCAAGAAATGGGATGTGAAGCTCGACGCCAAAACCGGTGCCGTGCTGGAAAACAAGCAAGACACCTGAGTTGAACCTTGAAAAAACGCGCCACCTTCGGGTGGCGCGTTTTTTTATGCGCGCCTCAAACCGTCACATAACCGTCATACCACCTTGCAATGATTCGCTCAGGAACCTGTGAAACGTCCTACAGGCCCTTTCTCTGCGAGTCGCCATGAACCACAGCATCGACCACGGCCATCAAGATTCCGATCTGTTTGGCCTGCTTTACGGTTTTCGTTTTCGCCCCGGCGAGAAAGGCCAACAAATTGATTCCGCCACCGCCCTCGCCACCTTACAGCAACCGCCAGACCCGGACGAATTCCTGTGGCTGCACCTGAACCTGGCGCACGCCGCCTGCGAGCGCTGGATGCAGGCGCATCTGTCATTGCCAGAAGAGTTTTTTGAAGCCTTGCATGAAGGCTCACGCTCCACGCGCATCGAGCATGTGGACTCGGCCTTATTGGCCGTGGTCAACGATGTGGTGTTCAACTTCAGCAGCATGGTGTCGTCGGATATTTCCACGCTGTGGGTGTGCGCGCGCAGCCGCTTGCTGGTGAGCGCACGCCTGCAGCCGTTGCACTCGGTGGATAAATTGCGCTCGTCGGTGAAGGCCGGCGAACACTTTCGCTCCCCCTTGGAGCTGTTGGTGCACCTGCTGCGCGACCAGGGCGAAGTGCTGACGCAGATCGTGCGCAAGACCAGCATCAGCGTTGACCAAATCGAGGATCAGCTGTTGTCTTCGCGCCTGTCCACCAACCGTGCCGAACTGGGCGCCGCCCGCCGCGTGCTGGTGCGCCTGCAACGCCTGCTGGCTTTGGAGCCGGGCTCGCTGCTACGCCTGCTCAATCGCCCGCCGCAATGGCTGCAAAAGGAAGACGTGAAGGAATTGCGCAAATCCACCGAGGAGTTTGCGCTGATCATCAACGACCTGACCGCCCTGGGCGAACGCATCAAACTGTTGCAGGAAGAGATTGCCGCCAACCTCAATGAACAGAGCAACCGCACATTGTTTACCCTCACGGTGGTGACGGTGCTGGCGCTGCCGATCAACATCATTGCCGGTTTTTTTGGCATGAATGTGGGTGGGGTGCCCCTGTCCCAAGACCCGGAAGGCTTCTGGATACTGGTGGCCTTGGTCGCAACCTTCACCCTGATCGCTGGGCGGTGGGCATTCCGCAAATTCTCAAATTGAAATAAGCCCAAAGGTGGGAACTGGCTTGCCTGCGATTGCGGTGTATCAGCCAAGACAATGCAAGCAGACCCACCGCTATCGCAGGCAAGCCAGCTTCCACAGGGGTTAAGCGTATGTTCAGTGATTGAAGAGTCCCGTCATCGCTCTGAGCCGCTTCTTGTACAACCGCCGCGCCTCCAAAGCCTCCTCCAGACTCACCGCCACAAACCCCGCTCGCTGGTTGGGCTGCATTTGCCCGATCAAGTCCAGGTCGGCGCTGATCACCGTGCCAATCATCGCGTAGCCACCGCCCGACACCGCATCGCGGTGCAGCACAATCGGCTCCAGCCCCGCCGGTACTTGAATCGAGCCAATCGGGTAGCAACTGTCCACGATGTTGGAAGGATCGGAGCCGGCGCCAAACGGCTGTTCCCGCGGCTGGAAGCTCAACGCGCTGCCGCCCTTGAAGCGATAGCCAATGCGATCGGCCTCGGAGCCGACCGTCCACGGCTCGGCAAAAAAGCTGCTTTTGGCCTCCAAGCTCAAGCGTTCGTAATACAGCCCCGGCACCACCCGCAACGTCACATCGCCGCCGACCGAACGCCGCAACGCCATCGGCAAGCTGTTGCCCGCACGCCCGGTACCGCTGGCGCTACCGATCGGCAATTGATCGCCCTCCTGCAAGCGTCGGCCATTAAACCCGCCGAGGGCGCCGAGGGTGTAGGTGGAGCGGCTGCCGAGCACCAACGGCACGTCGATACCGCCAGCGACGGCGAGGTAGGTGCGTGCGCCGGCGTTGGGAAACTCGAACCGCAGCACCTGCCCGGCGCGTACGGCAAAGGCGGTGTCCTGATGCACCACATCACCGTCCAGGCGCGGCGACATCAAGGCGCCGCTCAAGGCCACCAGCGCGTCCTGCTGGAACTCCAGCGCCGGCCCGATCAGCGTGCATTCCAGGCCCGCCGCGCCCACGGGATTGCCCACCAGGTGGTTGGCCGCACTCAACGCGTATTGGTCCAGCGCCCCCGATGGTGGGATGCCCAAATGGTAATAACCTTCGCGGCCCAGGTCCTGCACGGAGGTGGCGAGGCCGGGTTTGAGGACCTTGATCATGCCAGCGCCTCCTGCAGGGTTTTCGGATAGCCAATGGGGTCGGCGAGAAAGGCATCCAGAGAAAATTCCACCGGGCGAATGCGCAAGTCGAAACGCCCGGCGTCCACCTCGGCGACCGCCAGGTCATATGCCTCGCGGTCCATCGGCTTGAACTGCACGATATCGCCAGGGCGGAAGAACACCATGTGCTCCTTGAGGTACGCCAACTGCTGCGCCGGGTCGTAGATCGGTGCCGGGGTAACGCCGAACATCTGATAACCGCCCGCCCCTCGCACTGAGTAGATACAGCCAAAGCAACCGCCATGGCCCAGCGTCAGTTTCGGTGTGTCGGTGCGTGGCCGCAGGTATTTGGGCACCTGCAATTGCCGCTCGCGTTCGACCATCTGGAACATGAACGGCAAGCCCGCGACAAAGCCGACCATCGACACAAACCACGGCGCGCCACTGTGGGCGGCGATGAACGCTTCCACGTCGGCCAGGCCATTGATGCGTGCCGCGTATTCCAGGTCTGTGCCGCTGGGGTCTTGGTGGCGGTCACGAAAACGCATCAGGGTTTCGTGGGTCCAGGGGTCGTTATAGAGCACCGGGATTTCGATGATGCGCGTGCGCAAGGTGCGTTCGGCCACGGCCTGGGCTTCGGCGCTTTGCACGGCGTCGAGCAGCGCGTGAGGGGCGATGCGGTCAGGGTCGAAGCGAATCTGGAAGGATGCATTGGCCAGGCACACATCCAGTACGCCTTCCAGTGCCAGGCGCTCCACGGCGCGGGTCACCGCCATGCCCTTGAAAAAAGCCTCCAGGGACATGCTGTCGCTGACCTCGGCAAACAGATGTTCATCACCGCCGAAGCTATAGCGGATGGGGGACGTTTCAGCCATGTCTGTTCCTCTTGGAATCTTTGTAGAAAGGCAGGCAAAAAAGTAAGGGTTGGATCTTATCGGGGTGTTCTGACGTCGATACCCGCCTGGTCCAAGGCTTCACGGGTAGCCTCCACCAGATCCAGGGCGCCAGGGGTGTCGCTGTGCAGGCAGATGGAATCGAATTCGATCGCAAGGTCTTCGCCTTCGACGGTACGTACCAGGCCGGCCTGACACGCACGCAAGACCCGGGCGGCCACTGTGGCTGGGGCCAGCGCCCGCACATTGCGGGTAAACACGATGGAGCCGCTCAGGTCGTATTCACGGTCGGCATAGAACTCGCGCACCACCGGCTGCCCCAGTTCCTTGGCGATGCGCCAGATCACTGAGTTGGGCATGCAGTACAGCATCAGCGTGGGCTCAATGATTTGCAGGTTCTGCACCAACAGCCGGGCGGCCTCTTCATCACGGGCCAGGTGCATGTAAAGCGCGCCGTGAGGCTTGATATGTTGCAGGGTCACGCCTTGGGCACGAGCCATTTCACGCAGGGCACCGAGCTGGTAGAGCATGTCGTCCACCAGTTCCTGGGCCGGTGCGTTGATATGCCGGCGACCGAAACCCACCAGGTCACGAAAGCCTGGGTGCGCGCCGATGGCCACACCCAGTTGCTTGGCGCGCTCGACGGTGCGGCGCATGGTGCCCGGATCGCCAGCGTGAAAGCCGGTGGCGATATTGGCCGAGCTGATATAGCCCATCAGCTCTGCGTCGACGCCGTCGCCGATGGTCCAGGGGCCAAAGCTTTCGCCCATGTCTGAATTGAAATCCACTGCCTGCATCAGGGTCGCTCCGCCAAAGGTGATGCCCGCAAAGTAGGCCGGGGCTTGACCCCTTGGGAAGATCTATTATCAGATGGCCCATCTTCTGAAAATCAGATAGCTTTTTATCCTCGACCCCAGATCATTCCCACGCTCTGCGTGGGAATGCAGCCATGGACGCTTTGCGTCCGCACTTGAGACCGTGACGCGGAGCGCCACAAGAGGTATTCCCACGCAGAGCATGGGAACGATCAATAAGCAGAGTGCGATATGTCTTTAACCTTGCGCCAGGTTCGCTACTTCGTCGCCACCGCCGAGATCGGCCAGATATCCCAGGCGGCGATTCACTTGAATATTTCCCAATCGGCGGTGACCACGGCGATCAAGGAGCTGGAAGCCATGCTCGGCGTGCAGTTGTTCGTGCGCTCGGCCCAAGGCATGAACCTCACCGACGCCGGGCGGCATTTTCTCAACCGTGCCTATGTGATTGTGCGCAGCGTGGAGGACGCCCTCAACAGCCCGTTGCCGGACTACCGCGCCAGCGGCGTGCTGCGGGTGGCGGCCAGTTACACCGTGCTGGGTTATTTCCTGCCGCACCATTTACAGCGCATGGAGCATTGGCATCCGGACGTAACCATCGAGGTGTTCGAACAGGAGCGCCAGGCCATCGAACAGGGCCTGCTCGACGGCCAGTCCGACATGGCCGTGGTGCTGACCGCCAACCTTACCCACGCGGATATCGTCTCGGAAATTCTGTTCAACTCCGAGCGCCGCTTGTGGCTGCCCAGCCATCACCCGTTGTGCGAACGCGGAGCCGTGAGCCTGGCCGACGTGGCCCAGGAACCCTACATTTTGCTCACCGTCGACGAAGCCGAACACAGCGCCATGCGCTACTGGGAACAGGCCGGGCAAACGCCCAAGGTGCGGCTGCGCACCAGCTCAGTGGAGGCGGTGCGCAGCATGGTTGCCAACGGCAGCGGCGTGGCGATCCTGTCAGACCTGGTGCACCGGCCCTGGTCCCTGGAAGGCAAACGCATCGAAACCCTGACCGTGACCGACCCGGTCACACCCATGAGCGTCGGCCTGGCCTGGCACCGCGAGCGCGCGTTTACCCCAGCGATGCAAGCGTTCCGGGATTACTTCCACGACGCGTTTCTGGCGCCCCAGCAGTTGTCGGCACGCCGTTAAAGATGAGCTTGCAGGGTGGCGGTCAACCAGTCCATGAACACCCGCACTCGCAACGGCAGATGCCGCTGGCCGGCGTACAGCAACGACACATCTAAGGGCGGCGCTTGGTAGTCGGGCAGCACCGCCACCAACTCGCCGCTGGCCAATAAGTCGCGTATCCCGAGCTGCGGCACCTGGGTGATGCCAAACCCGCCCAGGCACGCCGATTGATAGGCGTCGGTGCTGTTGACCGTCACCCGGCCTGCCATCGCCAGCCGCTGCACCTTGTTGCCCACCATGTATTCGAACCCGGCCGAGCGTGCGCCCAGCGGCCGCACATAATGCACCAACTGGTGATGCGCCAGGTCTGCCAGGGTTTCGGGCACGCCATACCGTTGCAGGTACGCCGCGCTCGCGCAGTTGACCATCGGCATGCTGCACACCCGCCGCGCTACCACGGTTTGATCGGGCTGGGCGCCGACGCGCACCACGCAATCAAAACCTTCGGCGATCAGGTCCACCTGGCGGTCCGAACCGCTGATCTCCATGTCGATCAGAGGATGGCGCGCCATGAAGGTGGGCAGGTTCGGCAAGATCACGCTGCGTGCCATGACGTTAGGCATGTCTACTCGAATGCGCCCGGCCAGTTGGGTCTCATCCTGGCGAAACAGGCCCTCGAGCTCTTCCATATGCGCCAGCAGGTCCTTGCTGCGTTCATACAACACACGGCCATCCTGGGTCGCCTGCACCTTGCGCGTGGTGCGTTGCAACAGTCGCGCACCGAGCAGCTCTTCCAGGGCCTGCACATGCTCGGACACGGTGGAGCGCGGCAGGCCGAGGCTTTCACCGGCCTGGGTGAAACTCGACAATTCGGTCACCCGTACGAAGGTGCGCAGCAGCTCTAGCTTGTTCATGGATTGTTCGCCTTATCCGGCCAGTGATTCCGCTATAGCACTGTTTATCACGTTATAGGCGGACAAATACACTCACTCCCACTGACCCCCACTGAGGACTGCACCATGACCCGTAAAATCGCACTCATCACCGGCGCCAGTCGTGGCCTGGGCAAAAGCGCCGCCCTGCACCTGGCTGCGCAAGGCATCGACATCATCGGCACTTACCACAGCGCAGCGGCCGAAGCCCAAGCCGTGGTTGCCCAGGTAGAGGCCTTGGGCGGTCGCGCCGCCATGCTGCAATTGGACGTCAGCCAGAGCGCAACCTTCGATGCATTCGTTGGGCAGATCGGCACCCTGCTCAAGGATGTGTTCGCCCAGGAACATTTCAACTTCCTGATCAACAACGCCGGGGTTGGCACCTACGCAAGCTTTGCCGAAACCACCGAAGCCCAGTTCGACCAGTTGGTGGCGATCCATGTGAAGGCACCGTTTTTCCTCACGCAAAAACTGCTGCCGCTGATCAGCGATGGCGGGCGCATTATCAATGTCTCCAGCGGCCTGGCGCGCTTCAGCCTGCCGGGTTATGCCGCTTACGCGTCCATGAAAGGCGCGGTGGAAGTCTTGTCGCGCTACCAGGCTAAAGAGCTGGGCCCACGGGGTATTACCGTGAACACCCTGGCACCGGGCGCGATTGCCACTGACTTCGGCGGCGGCGCGGTACGCGATAACACCGATGTGAATGCGATGGTTGCCAATAACACCGCCCTGGGCCGCGCTGGCTTGCCGGACGATATTGGCGGGGCGATTTCGACCTTGCTGGCCGATGGCAGTCATTGGATCACCGGCCAGCGGATCGAGGCATCGGGGGGGATGTTCCTCTAAACGGCTTCCCCTCTGTAGGAGCGAGCTTGCTCGCGAAAAACTCAAGAGCGCCGCGTGTTTCCAGAGGCCTCGCGTTATCGTTAGCGATCTTCGCGAGCAAGCTCGCTCCTACAGTGGGCGGCGTTTTTTTCGCTGATTTTTTCCCGAATGACGTCATAAACCCAGTGGTACACGTAGGTGTACGGCAGGAAGAACAACAGCACGCCAATGTCGAGGATGAAGGCCTCCAGCAGGCTGATCTTCATCAAGGCGGCAATCAACGGCACTGCCAAGAGAATCAGGCCGCCTTCAAACAACAGCGCGTGCAGCAAACGGGTCCAACCACCGTTGGCCAGTTGCAGGCGATTTTTAAGGCGGTCGAACAGGCTGTTGAACACCACGTTCCAGCTCAGTGCCAACAGGCTGATGCCCAGGGTCACTGCGCCCATTTCCAGCGCCGGCCGGCCGGTGATCCACACCAACAGCGGCGTGCAAATCAATAAGGCCAGCCCTTCGAAACCAAGGGCTTGAAACACGCGTTCAGTAAAGGATTTGGTAGGGGTCATGACCCGGCTCCGTGAGTGACGATGGTTGCCATGATCAGGCTTTGTATCGATACTTCATAACCAATAACCATCGATCAAGGCGATAGTCATGGCCTCCCATGAAGTGCTTCAGGCGTTTGTCCAGGCTGCCACCCAAGGCTCGTTTTCCGCGGCGGCGCGCAAGCTGGGCAAAAGCCAGTCCACCGTGAGCGCGGCAGTGGCCAGCCTTGAGATTGACCTGAACGTGGTGCTGTTTGACCGCAGCAGCCGCAAGCCGACCCTCACGCCGGCGGGGCAAGTGTTGCTGCAAAGGGCTGAGCAAGTGCTGGAAGCCAGTAGCCGCCTGGAGCTGGCAGCCAGTCAGTTATCGCAAGGCCTGGAGCCGAAGTTGAGTCTCGCCATGTCCGATACTTACCAATCCGATCGATTCGAGGTCGCCCTCACGGCCTTCGAGCAACGCTACCCGGACCTTGAGCTGGAATGCCTGATCGCGGAATGCGAAGACTTGATCGCACTGGTGCAAAGTGGCCGGGCGCAGATCGCGTTTATCGAGAAACAAGAAGCCTACCCGCCGGACCTTTCCTTCTCCACGGTGGAGGAGCGCACGGAGATCGCGCTGTTTGTCTCGCCTGGACACCCATTGGCGACCCTGGACAAGGTTCACCCGCACACCTTGCAACAACACCGGGAGTTGCGTTTGGCGAGCATCATCAGCCCCAATGAAAACCGCGGCACGCAGCGAGTATGGTCGGCGCCGAGTTACCTGATGCTGATGGAGATGGCACAGCTGGGGTTTGGCTGGGCACCGATTCCACGCTGGCTGGTGGAGCGCTTTGGCGGCAACCAGTTGGTTGAACTCAAGGTGCGCAGTTGGCCGCGTTCGGTGGCGGTGGATGCGCTGTGGTCCCGGCACCAGCCGCCGGGGCCTGCGGGGAGCTGGTTGCTGGGCAAGATGCTGGAATGAGCCTGTAGGAGCGAGCTTGCTCGCGAAGAACGTCAACGATAACGCGTGCTTCCTGAAGAAACGTGGCGTCTGTGAGTTTTTCGCGAGCAAGCTCGCTCCTACATTTGGATCGTCACTGCCTGGAGGAATTGAGTTCGGCGAGACGCCGCGTGATGAAGCGTTTTTCTGGCGCCTGTTGCGTCAGCGACAGCGCTTTTTCGTACGCGCTGCGGGCTTCGTCAAACCGCCCCAACTGCCGGCAAAACTCCCCACGCGCCGAATGCGCCAAGTGGTAGTCCTGCAACTCACCGCGCTGCAAAAGATTGTCTACCAGCACCAACCCCGCCAACGGCCCCTGCTCCATCGCCACCGCTACCGCACGGTTCAACTCGATCACCGGCGACGGCACAGACCTGAGCAATACATCGTAGAGCCCGACAATCTGCCGCCAATCGGTTTCCCCTGCGCTGGGCGCCTCGGCGTGCACGGCGGCAATCGCAGCCTGCAAGCAATACGGCCCGAAGCGTGGCGTCATCAGCGCCTGCTCCACCAATGCGCAGCCTTCAGCGATCAAGGCCCTGTCCCAAAGCGTACGATCCTGAGCGTCCAACAGCACCAGTTCGCCGCTGGCAGAAGTGCGGGCAGGCCGACGCGACTCGTGCAGCAACATTAACGCCAGCAAGCCCATGACTTCCGGCTCGGGCAGCAACTCCAGCAGCAAACGCCCCAGGCGAATGGCCTCCAAGGTCAGGTCCTCACGGGTGAGGTCGGCACCCGCTGACGCCGAATAGCCCTCGTTGAACACCAGGTAAATCACCCGCAGCACACTGTCCAATCGTTCGGGCAATTCGGCGCGGGACGGCACTTGATACGGAATTTTCGCCTCACGGATCTTGCCCTTGGCGCGCACGATGCGTTGGGCAATGGTGGTGGGCGTGGCAAGAAAAGCGTGAGCGATGGCCTCGGTGCTCAGGTCGCAGATCTCGCGCAAGGTCAGCGCAACCTGGGCATTGGCTGCCAACGCTGGGTGGCAGCAAGTGAACATCAGGCGCAGGCGGTCGTCTTCCACGTCTTCATCACTCCAAGGCGCGACCTCCAACGCCTCGGCCTGCTCTTCCAATAACGGGGTAAAACGCGACTGCCGACGCAGGCGGTCGATGGCTTTGAAGCGACCGGTGGACACCAGCCACGCCCGTGGATTATCCGGCACGCCATCCTCGGGCCAGCGCTGCAGGGCGACGAAAAATGCTTCGTGCAGCGCCTCCTCGGCCAAGTCGAAATCACCCAGCACACGAATCAACGTCGCGAGCACGCGGCGTGATTCGCGGCGGTAAATAGCGTCGATCTGCTGGGTCAATCGACCATGTCCTCGGTCACCAACTTCACCAGGCGGTCCAGGCTCTGGCCCCAGCCGTCATGAAAGCCCATGGCTTCGTGGACCTGCTTGTCCTCGGCACTCCAGTGCATGGCGCGGGCGGTATAGAGCGTCTTTTCGCCGACCTCCTCAAAGGTGACTTCGGCGCTCATGAACGGCTTGCCCGAAGGCACCCAACCCGGCATGAACGCGTCGGTAAACACCAGGCGGTTGGGCGCGTCGATCTCCAGGAACACGCCTTGGGTCGGGTACTCGCTGCCATCCGGGGCGCGCATCAAGGTGCGGAACAAGCCGCCGACCCACAGGTTCATCTCGCATTCAGGGGTGGTCATGCCGTGGGGGCCCCACCATTGTTGCAGCAGGGTTGGCTCAGTCCAGGCGCGAAACACCCGGCGGCGCGGCGCATCGATCAAGCGGCTGATGGACAGCTCAAATTGGGCGGGTTGAGTGTTCACGGGAAACCTCCTCACGTCTTTTGATTATTGTGTTGAGAGATTCAATTGGCGTACGGGGCGCACTTCCACACTGCCGACCCGGGCCGCCGGAATGCCGCCAGCCACCTGGAGCGCTTCATTGAGGTCCTTGGCGTCGATCAGGTAGAACCCGGCGAGCTGCTCCTTGGTTTCGGCAAACGGCCCGTCGGTGATCGACAGCTTGCCGTTGCGCATGCGCACGGTGGTGGCGGTGGTCACCGACTCCAGCGGCTCAGCGGCCAGCATGCGCCCGCTGGCCTGGACGGCCTCGGCGTAGGCCAGACATTCCGAGTCGTGGGGGCTGTCAGGCGAGGTGTGCAACACCTGTTCATCGCTGTAGATCAGGCACAGGTATTTCATGGCGTTCTCCGTTTTCGGACTACTGACTATAGTTCGCGGTGCTCAAGGTTTCAGGTCGAACAACGCCGTGCCGCTTTGCATATCAAACGGCGCCGACCAGTGCTCGTGCACCACCTTCCATTGGCCATCGATGCGCTGGTAGCCGGCGGTGACACGCATCCAGCAAGCCTTCACCTCACCGTCCGGCCCGGCACCGCCGCAGTGGGCCAGCCAGTGGGCGAATGCGCTGTCTGGCGCTTCGACGACATGCAGTTCATGAAACTCGAAGATGCCGGGGCCGGGGCAGTGCTCCATGCACGCCTCCCAATGCGCGCGATAGGCCGCCTTGCCCTTGAATTGCAGAGCGGTTACAGCGTCGAACGAGACGATATCGTCGGCGTAAAAGCTGACAATCTGGTCGATATCGCGACTGACAACGGCGCCTTTCCATTGCTCGATCAGGCTCTTGATTGCAGTGCTCATGGCGATGACTCCTTGGGGTGGAAAATCACGGAAGACCCCCTTAGTCGAATGGCCCCGAGGGAAATCGACATCCCCCTGAAAAATAATTTCCCGTGGCTCAAACCCGATAAACTGCCACTTCTCTTGCAGCCGTTCGGATAGTCCCATGCCAACCCGCCTCGTTGCTTACGAGGCGCTGAACGCTGTGCAAAAACAGCAAGTCGGCGCCATCGAAGTTCACCCTGAACAACTGCCGTTTTGCGGTGATATGTATTGCGCCCTCAATACCCTGCTCGCAAACCCGAGCCCTGGGGTCAAGGGCTTTGCGCTGTTGGTCGACGACCTTCCTGTGGCGTTCTTGCTGCTCAAGCGACCACCGTGCCTGCCTCATTGGGCCGATGAACACAGCGCCACACTCCACGCGCTACAGGTAGACCGGCATCAACAGGGGCGTGGATACGGCAAGATGTGTTTGCAGGCGTTGCCCGCCGTGGCGCGCGAGGCCTGGCCGCAGATCAAGGGGTTGGAGTTGTCGGTGGATGCCCACAACCTGGCGGCAATGGGGTTGTATCTGGGGGCGGGATGGGTGGATCGCGGTGAGGCGTACAAGGGTCGTGTAGGGTATGAGCGTCGGTTGAGTTTCAGGTTTAATCCATAGCGGCAATGTCACGTAAACATGACTTTTAAGCGTGCATGTCGTGTTTACGTGACATCGGGTGCAGTGTCAGCCCCGCTCCCCGATCGGCAGCCAGATTTCCACCGTCCCCGTGCCCTTCCTGACATCGAAGTCCGCGCTATAGCGCTCGAAATCCGCGCCCATGACCTTGTAGCCCGAGTGCGGCAGCCATTCGAACATGATGCGCTCGTAGGTTTGCTCAAGCGCCTGCACCGGCCCGTAGTGGGGGAACACGGCATAGTTGAGTGGCGGAATTTCGATCACCTCGAAATTGCTCGGCACGTCCTTCTTGGCCGGGACTTCAACACCTGCCAGGTAATCGAATTCGCCGTGATGCGGGTTATGGCACACCCCGTAGGTCACACCGCCGACGCGCTTCTTGATGTCCTTGATACAGGTATCGAACAACTCCCACAGCCGTGGGATATCGCCAACGGTGGCCTTCGAATATCGCCCTTGTACCCCGGCTATCACCAGGGCCTTACCGGCTTCCAGGCGTGACTCCAACGGTTTTTTTGTCTGCTGATCCATACGAACAGTCTCCTTCTTATGAGGGAACAAACCCGCATCGAGTATAGGGGCATATCCGCGTTGTACTCCATGTAGAAAAATTTCCTACGCATCTGGACAACTGGCCATCATCGCCCTTATTGTCTGCCCCGCAGGCCACCGCAGTGGCCGACGTCGCTCGGACGGTTCCGGGCGCTTACGTACCTCGAGGCAACAATGGCAGACCAAGGTTCGCCGCGCCGCTTTGCGCGCATAGATCGACTCCCCCCGTATGTTTTCAATATCACTGCCGAGCTGAAGATGGCTGCGCGTCGGCGCGGCGAAGACATCATCGACTTGAGCATGGGTAATCCTGACGGGGCCACGCCTCCTCATATCGTGGAGAAAATGGTCACCGTCGCCCAGCGTGAAGACACCCACGGCTACTCCACCTCCAAAGGCATTCCGCGCTTGCGCCGGGCGATTTCGCGTTGGTACAAGGACCGTTACGCGGTGGAAATCGACCCGGAGTCCGAAGCTATCGTGACCATCGGTTCCAAGGAAGGCCTGGCGCACTTGATGCTGGCCACCCTGGACCAGGGCGATACCGTGCTGGTGCCCAACCCCAGCTACCCGATTCATATCTACGGCGCAGTGATTGCCGGCGCCCAGGTACGTTCGGTGCCGCTGATACCGGGCGTGGATTTCTTCGCTGAGCTGGAGCGCGCGATTCGTGGCTCGATCCCCAAGCCGAAGATGATGATCCTCGGCTTCCCGTCCAACCCGACCGCGCAGTGCGTGGAGCTGGACTTCTTCGAACGGGTGATCGCCCTGGCCAAGCAGTACGACGTGCTGGTGGTGCACGACCTGGCCTACGCCGACATCGTCTACGACGGCTGGAAATCCCCCTCGATCATGCAAGTGCCCGGCGCCAAGGACATTGCGGTGGAGTTTTTCACCCTGTCCAAGAGCTACAACATGGCCGGTTGGCGCATCGGCTTCATGGTGGGCAACCCTGAACTGGTCAACGCCCTGGCACGCATCAAGAGCTACCACGACTACGGCACCTTCACCCCGCTGCAAGTGGCGGCGATTGCGGCGCTGGAAAGCGACCAACAGTGCGTGAAGGACATCGCCGAGCAGTACCGCCAGCGTCGCAATGTGCTGGTCAAGGGCCTGCATGAACTGGGCTGGATGGTGGAGAATCCGAAGGCGTCTATGTACGTCTGGGCCAAGATTCCCGAGCAGTACGCGGCCATGGGCTCGCTGGAGTTTGCCAAGAAACTGCTATTGGAAGCGAAGGTGTGTGTGTCGCCGGGGATCGGCTTTGGTGAGTATGGCGACGATCATGTGCGCTTTGCGCTGATCGAAAACCAGGACCGGATTCGCCAGGCCGTGCGTGGGATTCGCGGGATGTTCAGGGCGGATGCCTTGGTCAGCAAAGCCTGACCTGATCTACCTGAAGAAACCCAATCAATGTGGGAGCTGGCTTGCCTGCGATGGCAGTGTTGGATTCACTACCGCAATCGCAGGCAAGCCAGCTCCCACATTTGATCAGTTCCCACCCTTGCTTTGGGGTGTGGCTTACACCACCAACGACAGCAACATGATGAAGATCAGCGCCACGATCGACAGAATGGTCTCCATCGCCGTCCAGGTCTTGAACGTCTCGGCCACGGTCATGTTGAAGTACTGCTTGACCAGCCAGAACCCCGCATCGTTGACGTGAGACAGGATCAACGAACCCGCGCCCGTCGCCAGTACCAGCAACTCGCGGTTGACGCCAGGGATCATCCCCACCACCGGCACCACAATGCCCGCGCCGGTAATGGTCGCAACCGTCGCTGAACCGGTGGCAATCCGAATCACCGCCGCCACCAGCCACGCCAGCAGGATCGGGTTGATCTGCGCGTTCACCGCCATATGGCCGATCACGTCGCCCACGCCGCTGGTCACCAGCATCTGCTTGAAGCCACCACCGGCACCGATGATCAGGATGATCGCGGCGGTCGGCGCAAGGCTGGCGTCGAGCAGCTTGAGGATCTGCTTGGAGTGGATGCCCTGACGATGGCCAAAGGTGTACAGCGATAACAGCAAAGCCAGCAACAGTGCGGTGATCGGGTGGCCGATCATGTCCATCCAGTTGCGCACCACGTTGCCTTCGGCAAAGGCGATGTCGGCAAAGGTTTTGAGCAGCATCAGGAATACCGGCAAGAGCACGGTGACCAGGGTGATGCTGAAGCTGGGCAGCGACTTGTTATCGGTCTCGCGGGCCAGTTGGTCCACCAGTTCCTGGGACGGGTTGCCCGGGATGTACTTGGCGATGAACGTACCGAAGATCGGGCCGGCGATGATGGCGGTCGGCAGTGCGACGATCAGGCCGTACAGGATGGTCTTGCCGATATCGGCACCGAACACGCCGATGGCCAGCAGCGGGCCCGGGTGCGGTGGCACCAGGCCGTGCACCGCCGACAGACCGGCCAGCAGCGGGATACCGATCTTGATCAACGACACGCCGGTACGCCGGGCGACGATAAACACCAGCGGGATCAGCAAAACAAAGCCGATTTCGAAGAACAGCGGGATGCCCACCAGGAACGCGGCGAACATCATGGCCCACTGGACCTTCTCTTTGCCGAAGGCGCGGATCAGGGTCTGGGCGATCTGATCGGCACCGCCGGACTCGGCCATCATCTTGCCGAGCATCGTGCCCAGCGCGAGGATGATGCCGACAAAGCCGAGCACCCCGCCGAAACCGTCCTGGAACGCCTTGATGATCTTGTCCACGGGCATGCCCGAGGTCAGGCCGAGGAAACCGGCCGCGATGATCAGTGCAATGAACGGGTGCACCTTGAACTTGGTGATCAGTACGATCAACCCGATGATAGTGACTACTGCATCTAGCAGCAGGTAAGACTCGTGGGACATGCCAAACATGGGGGGTCTCTCCTGTTTGTTGTTGTTATTAAAGCGGGTGTTGAACTTCCTGCCGGGGATAGCGCTATCTTTTCCGGCAAAAAATTAATGAGTAGGTTCAAAGCCGTGCTTGCGCCACCAGGTATGGGTCTGCGCGGCCAGTTCCTCGACGCTGTCTTCACTTGCGTTCAAGGCCAGGGTCAGCGGCTCGCCCTTGGGCGATTCAAGTGTGGCGAACTGGCTGTCGATCAGGCTCGCCGGCATGAAATGGCCGGGGCGGTGAGACACGCGGTCGGCGGCGACTTCGCGGGTCAGCTCCAGGAAGACAAAACCCAGGCCCGGCGCAGCTTCGCGCAGGTGATCACGGTATTTTTTCTTCAGGGCCGAACAGGTCAGTACAGGATGCTCGCCCGCTTTCAACGCACGACGCAGTTCATCGCACAGGATATCGAGCCAGCCGGCGCGGTCGTCGTCGTTGAGGGGGTGGCCGGCGCTCATCTTTTCGATGTTCGCGGCAGGATGAAAGCTGTCGCCTTCAATGGCAGTGGCGCCGTTAAGGGCGCACAGGGCTTGGCTGACGCTGGACTTGCCACAGCCGGAAACACCCATGATGACCAGGGCGGTAACAGGTTGACTCATGAAACACCTCAGGACGCAGATAGCGCTACCTTTGCATAGCGTAAGGCTAGTGCAAAAACAGGCTTTTCCCGCGCCGACTTGTCATTTTTATGGAGTGACGCGTGCATCCGTTCCAACAGATTGACTTCAAGAGCTGGACAGGATCAGGCAACCCTTTATCCAAGAATTTGCAGCCCTTTGGAGACAGCGCTACCTTAGTGCCTCGATTTTTGTTTGGCAAGCCGCCTGATGACCTCCAAGAACGATAAAAATACCCGCACGACGGGCCGCCCTACCCTCAATGAAGTTGCGCGCCTGGCCGGCGTCAGCCCGATCACGGCCTCCCGTGCCCTGCGCGGTATCAGTACCGTGGCCACCGAACTGGTGGAAAAAGTGCAACAGGCCGCCGCCGAACTGAGCTACGTGGTCAACCCCGCCGCCCGGGCACTGGCCTCGGCGCAGAGCCATTCGGTGGTGGTGCTGGTGCCGTCACTGTCCAACCTGCTGTTTATCGAAACCCTCGAAGCTATCCATCAGGTACTGCGGCCCAAGGGCTTTGAAGTACTGATTGGCAACTCCCATTATTCGCGTGATGAAGAAGAAGACCTGCTGCGCAACTACATGGCCTACCAGCCACGGGGTTTGTTGCTGACCGGTTTTGACCGCACCGAAAGCGCGCGACGAATGGTCGAGGCCAGCAATGTGCCCTGTGTGTACATGATGGATCTGGACCCCAATGCCGGGGTGAACTGTGTGGGCTTCTCGCAACTGGCCGCCGGCGAGACCGCGGCGGCGCACTTGCTGTCCCGGGGGCGCAAGCGCCTGGCCTATATCGGCGCACAACTGGACCAACGCACCTTGCTGCGTGGCGAAGGCTTTCGCCGCGCCTTGCAACAGGCCGGCATGTACGATCCGGCGCTGGAGCTGCTGACGCCACGCCCGTCCTCCGTGGGCCTGGGAGGCGAACTGTTTTTGCAACTGCTGGCCGCCCACCCGGATGTGGACGCGATCTTCTTCGGCAACGACGACCTGGCCCAGGGCGCCCTGCTCGAAGCCCTGCGCCATGGCATCAAGGTGCCTGAACGTGTGGCGGTGCTGGGCTTCAACGACCTACCCGCCTCGTCATTCATGGTGCCGCGCCTGAGCAGCATCAGCACGCCACGGGAAGCCATCGGGCGTCGGGCAGCAGAGCATCTGCTGACGATCATGGCGGGCAACAAGGTGGCCAAGCCAGTGGTGGATATGGGGTTTGAGTTGCAGGTGCGCGAGAGCACCTGAGCGTCGAGCCGAACGCAATCAATGTGAGAGCTGGCCATGTAGTGTCCACAGAATCAGCGCCTGGCACAGATCCCCTGTGGGAGCGGGCTTGCTCGCGAAGGCGGTGGGTCAGTCAACGCATCTTCAACTGAACCAACGCTTTCGCAGGCAAGCCAGCTCCCACATTTTCGGCCGTGCCCGCTTCACACCCTCGCCGCCGTGCCCGGCCCCTGCTAGATTGGTCACTCTCTTAGATGCCAGGGAAGCACCATGGGCCATTCACTGAAAATCTTGGGTCGTACCTCTTCAATCAACGTGCGAAAAGTACTGTGGACCTGCCAGGAGTTGGGCATCGACTACGTGCGCGAAGACTGGGGCATCGGTTTCAAGCCTACCCAATCCCCCGATTTCCTCGCCTTGAACCCCAACGCCCAGGTGCCAGTGCTGATCGACGACCATGGCGTGCTGTGGGAGTCCAATACCATCTGCCGCTACCTTGTCGGCCTCTACCAGCGCCATGACTTGCTACCCGTTGAGCCTGCCTTGCGTGCACGGGTCGAACAGTGGATGGACTGGCAAGCCACCGAACTCAACCCTTCGTGGGGCTATGCGTTCCACGCACTGGTGCGTCAAAACCCGAACTATCAGGACCCGCAACGCATCCAGGCGGGTGTGCAGGCCTGGAATGACAAGATGGCCTTGCTAGAACAACAGTTGACTAAGACCGGCGCCTACGTCGCCGGCGAAGAGTTCACCCTCGCTGACATCTTGATAGGCCTTTCGGTACATCGGTGGCAGATGACACCCATGGAGCGGCCACCCTACCCCGCCATCGCGGCGTATTACCAACGCCTCAGCCAGCACGCCGGCTTCAAGACGTTCGCGCTCGACGGCCACAATTAGAGAAGCAGTTGCGCACGTTAAGCTCCAAGCCCAATAGCGGTTTGGCTTAAAGCTCGAAGCTTCCAACCGACTAACTCAAGGTTATTATGCCCACACTCGCCGCCTGCGTCTCAGACCCCACCCGCGCCGCCCACATCAGCGCCCGCATCGACCGCCTGCCCGCCGTCGCCACTATTTGGCGCCTGGTGGCGTTGCTCTCCATCGGCGGTTTTTTCGAGCTGTATGACCTGTTCCAAACCGCCTATATCAGCCCTGGCCTGATCAGCGACGGGATTTTTCATACCGGCAGCGAAGGTGTTTTCGGTTTCTCGGACCAAGCCGCTTTCGCCTCGGCCACGTTCCTCGGCCTGTTCCTCGGCGCCAGCCTGCTCAGCCCCATCGCTGACCGCTTCGGGCGACGCGCGATTTTCACCTTTGCGTTGGTCTGGTACACGGTGGCCACGGTGTTGATGGGCATTCAAACCTCGGCCTTGGGCATCATCTGCATGCGCTTTCTGGTGGGCATTGGCCTTGGCATCGAACTGGTGACCATCGACGCCTACCTCTCGGAACTGGTGCCCAAACGTATGCGCAGTTCGGCGTTTGCCTTTGCGTTTTTTATCCAGTTTCTGTCCGTACCGGCCGTGGCGTTGATGTCGTGGTGGCTGGTGCCACAGGCGCCGTTCGGTATCGCCGGGTGGCGCTGGGTGGTGTTGAGCAGTGCAGTGTTTGCATTGTTTATCTGGCAACTGCGCAAGCGCCTGCCGGAGTCACCGCGCTGGCTTGCACAAAAGGGACGCTTCGAAGAGGCCGACACGATCCTGAAAAACCTGGAGGCACGCTGCCGAAAGGACCAAGGCAAGCCGCTGGACGAACCGGAACCCGAAGCGATCAGCGTGCAGGGCACTGGCCGTTTCGCCGATATCTGGCAGCCGCCCTACCGTCGCCGCGCCTTGATGCTGATCGTGTTTCATGTATTCCAGGCCATCGGCTTCTTCGGCTTCGGCAACTGGCTGCCGGCCTTGCTCTCGGGCCAGGGTGTCAGCGTGACCCACAGCCTGCTCTACGCCTTCATCATCACCCTCGCCTACCCGCTGGGCCCGCTGTTGTTCGTCAAGGTGGCCAACCGCTTCGAGAACAAGTGGCAAATTGTCGGATCGGCCATGGGTGCAGTGATTTTCGGCAGCCTGTTTGCCCTGCAAACCACGGCGTTAGGGCTGATTTTCTGCGGGGTGATGATCACCTTCTGCAATGCCTGGCTGAGCTTCAGTTATCACTCGTACCAAAGCGAATTGTTCCCCACCAATATCCGTGCGCGAGCGGTCGGGTTCTGTTATTCGTTCAGCCGTTTATCCACGGTGTTCAGCAGCCTATTGATCGGTTTTATCCTCGAACACCTGGGCACGCCGGGCGTGTTGGCGTTTATTGCCAGCAGCATGTTGATCGTGATGATTACCATCAGTTGGTTTGGGCCGCGCACGCGCAACCTGGCGCTGGAGAACATCGCTCACTGACGGCAACGGTTGGCCGCACAAGGAGAAGGCTTGCCGCGTCGACGACGCCAGCCCCAGTAAACACTGGGGTCTGGCAACCGGCACAGTATTTGCTCCAGCTGTCGCACCGTCTGTTTTCATAGGTGAACGATCATGCTGGTTAACAACACTCAAGCGGCGTCGAACGTGCAGCAGATCACGCGACCCGACATGGACCCCGCCAACGCCGCCGCCAGTGCGCTGTACAGCGGCGCCCTGCAGGCTGCGCAACACAGCGTGACAGTCCCCGCCGCGCAGAGGGAATTGGACAAGGCCAGCGATCGCATCGACGAAGCCTTCGCCAAGACTCGCGTGCAGTTACAGGCCACAACTAATGGGGCACGTACCGAGTTCACCGAATACATGAGCAAGACCCCAGCCGAACGTATTCGTGAACAGTTACTCAAGGAACAAGGGCTGACCGAAGAACAAGTTCAGGCGATGCCCCAGGACAAACAAGACGCCATCGCCAAACAAGTGGCCGAGCGCTTGAAAGAGCAGCAACAGCAGCAGGTGGCGGCGAAGGCTACTGCTTCGCCAGCCCAGACACTTAAAGAAACCTTGGCCGCGATCTAAACAGGTGCGAGCTGGCTTGCCTGCGATGCAGACAACTCGGTGGATCTGCCAGACCGAGGTGATGCTATCGCAGGCAAGCCTGCTCCCACATAGAGCAGGGTCTGCGCTATTGCAATTGCAGCGTCGAATTGAACTGACTGATCGCATCCACCACATGCCGTGACCCTTCCTGGATCTCCAGGATCACCTGCCCCGCCTCGTTCGCCAACTCCACGCCCAGGCCCGTACGGCTCAAGCTCGACTGCATGCTCGACACGGCGCTCAACGACAGGTCATGGTTCTTGCGCACCACGTCCACGATCTCAACGGTGGCCTGGCTGGTGCGAGCGGCAAGGCTGCGCACTTCATCGGCCACCACCGCGAACCCCCGCCCGTGCTCGCCCGCGCGCGCGGCTTCAATCGCCGCATTCAGGGCCAACATGTTGGTTTGTTCGGCAATGCTGCGGATGGTCTGCACGATGGCGCCGATGATGTCTGACTGTTTGCTCACCGCATCGATGCTCTGTGCCGCCTGGTTAAGGTCGTGGGACATGGCTTCAATGATCTGCACCGTTTGCTGCACCACCTGCGAGCCCTTGCGGGCGCAGGCATCGTTTTGTACCGAAGTAGCGTGCGCCGAATCGGCAGCCGTGCGCAGGGTGCTGACTTGCTCGGTGATATCGCTGGCGAACTTCACCACTTTGTACAAGCACCCATGGGTGTCGAAGATGGGGTTGTAAGAGGCTTCCAGAAACAGGGTCTTGCCGTATTTGTTTTTACGTTCGAAGCGGTGAGAGTGAAACTCACCGCGATTGAGTGAAGCCCAGAACGCCTTATACGCCGGGGACTCGACTTCGCTGCGGTGGCAAAACATGCTGTGATGCTGGCCGATGATTTCTTCGCGCGTGTACTGCACCGTGCGCAGGAAGTTGTCGTTGGCATTGAGGATCTGGCCCTGGGGAGTGAATTCGATTACCGCCATGGAACGGCTGATGGCGTCGATCAGACTTTGGTTTTCGTGTTCGTGATGGACCCGTGCGGAAATATCCGCCGCCACCTTGATCACACTGCGTACCTGATGGTCGCTGTCCAGCACCGGCAAATAGCTGGCTTCCAGCCACACTTGCTCACCGCGTTTGTTAAGGCGCATGAAGGTGCCGCTGAGCGCCTCGCCTCGCGCCAGATCGCGCCACAACTGGTGGTAGGCATCGGTGTGGGTATACACCTCCTCGCAAAACAGGCGGTGATGTTTGCCACGGATCTCCTCGACGCTGTAGCCCATGGTTTGGCAAAAGCGTTCGTTGGCATTCAGGATCACTCCCGTGCGGTCGAACTCGATCATCGCCATGGAGCGACTGATGGCGGCAAGCTTGGCGTTGGCTTCGGTGAGGGCACAGGAAAAACGCTGGATTTCTTGCAGGTCGGATTTGTGCTGGCGGTTGAACATGGTCAGATCACCCTAGATTCCCGGCGCCTGGAGGGCGCATTCCATTCATACGTTGGATATTTCTGGTACACCTGCATGGGGAAATAACCATTGGAAACGCTTTATCGGCCAAGCGTCGTTAACGGTTCTGGGTGAGCATAGACAGGCCTTGGCACTCTGCAAGGCCACTAATCCGCCAGCATTGCTGCTCATGGATGATCAAGGGGCTTGAAGACAGCCTGCTGCACATCGACTTTTTTCGGGATCAGGCCGTTGGCAAAAAACAGGTCGGCGGTGCGTTGCTGGTTGGCAATGTCGATGGCCGCCAAGGGGCGGATCGGCTCGGGCGAGCGATGTTCGAAGTAGCTTTTGACCACCGCCGGTTGCAGGCCCAGGGTGCCGGCCATCAGCGTGATGCTCGCGTCAGGCTCATCAAGCGACAGCCGCTGCGCCTTGCCAAGCGTCTGGATAATCGTGGCAATGGCCTCTGGGTGCTGCTTGGCAAACGGGTGGTTGACCACGAAGAAACTGCCCGCAGGGTTCAACCCTTGCCCGTCCCGCAGCACGCGTGCCGAGCCGTCGATCACGGCGGCCGAGTAGTACGGGTCCCACACTACCCATGCGTCCACCTTGCCTTGTTCGAACGCGGCGCGGCCGTCGGAAGGCGACAGGTACACCACGTTCACATCCTTCCACTGCAACCCGGCGTGCAGCAGGCTTTTGAGGAACAGGTTGTGTGCACTGGAGCCCTTGAGCAATGCCACGCGCTTGCCCTTGAGTTCGGCCACGTTCTGCACGGTACTGGCCTTGGGCACCAGCACTGCTTCGGCCTTGCCCTCGTTGGGCTCGACGGCAAAATACTGCAAGTCGATCCCGGCTGCCTGGGCGAAGATCGGCGGGATATCGCCAATATTGCCGATGTCCAGGCTGCCGGCGTTGAGCGCTTCGATCAGCGGCGGGCCACCGAGAAATTCGGTCCACTGCACCTGGGTGCCCGGCAGTGCGGCTTCGAAGAGCTTGTGCTCACGGGCGAGCACCATGCTGACCGAGCTTTTCTGGTAGCCGATGCGCAGCGTGGAAGGTTCGGCCGCCGAGGTGGGTTGCGCCAGTACTGCCAATGCCAGCAGCGAACTGCCCAGCAGGTGTCTGATTGCTTTCATAAGTTGCCTCTTGGTGGTTCGATCAGATTCAAAGTGAGCACAGGAAGTGTGGGAGCTGGCTTGCCTGCAATGGCGGCCTGTCATGGCCAGAGGTGTTGGCTGGCTCACCGCTATCGCAGGCAAGCCAGCTCCCACATTTGATCGGGGTGGGATTCAAGTCCGGTAACAGCGCGGGCCATGTAGTCACTGACCGAGCGCTGGGAAATCCCCAGTTCGGCGGCGATCTGGGGGTACGTCAGGCCGTTGACGCGGGACAACAGGAACGTCGTCTTGACCTTGGCCGGCAAGCGGTCGAGCGAGAGATCGATGGCTTGGAGGGCTTCGAGTACCTGCGCCCGGTCCTCGGCGCAGGCTGCATCGTCATCCAGCACAGCGAGGTAGGCACGCTCCAGGTCACGCCGGCGCCACACCTGGTACACCAGGCGCTGGGCAATGGTGGTGAGCAATGCGCGGGGCTGTCGTATCGGCGCTACCTGAGGTGCACTCAAGAGCTGGACAAACGCGTCGACCGCGATGTCTTCGGCGTGGGCACGGGAGTTGAGGTAGCGGTGCAAGCGGCTGCACAGCCAAGGGTAATGAATGCGAAACAATGAGCCCACGTAGTCGCTGTGAGCACTATCGGCGCCGGACATAGTGGCTCCTTCTGAGTAGGTTGCGCGGTATGTCCGGTGTTCCGGTGAAGCAATCCTAGCAAGGCTTCTTATGCTTTAATAATATTTAAAACGCATTTTTATATAACCTTATTGAAGTACCGAATAGCCGATGCTGGCGGCTTTGTGCTGGTAATCCAGCACCACCTGGTAGTCATCTTCGCTGGCAGGAACCACAGCTCGCACACCGAGGGTTTGCGCCACCTGCGGCAGGTCCTGCAACGCCAGGTTCATCGCCTCACGAATCTGCGCTACCTGCGCATCGCTCAAGCCCAGCGCACCTATGTAAGGCAAAGTCGGGCTCGGCGCGCTGCGGGTGATGACGCGCAGGCCCGCGACCTCTTCGGGGGCGAATCGGGCGAGGTAGTCGTAGGTGACGCTGTCGATGGCGGCGAGGTCGGCGTGGCCTTCACGCAGCCAGCGCAAGCTCTCGCGATGGGCACCGCTGATGCCGACGCTGGCGAAGAAACGCCCGTCGCGCTGCAACGGCGCCAGGCAGTCACGCAGCAGGTTCATACCGCTGTTGGAGTCGTGGCCGTTGATCACGCCGCGGCTCTGGTAGAACTGCGCCAGGCGGGTACGCGGGTTGTCAGCGCGAGTTAACAGCAGGCTGCAATGTTCGCCGTGGCTGCTGTGGGCCAACTCGTAACGGGGGCGCCCAATGATGCGCACCTGGCCGCGCAGTTGGGTCATCAGCGGGTAGCCGCAGGTTTGGCTGACGAGCAATTGCGGCGCCAGCCACAGGCCGCGCAAGTCGAGGTGGTCGGCATCAAGACGATGCAGCTTCAAGCGCTCAAGGATGCGCGCCAGCCAGTATTGATTGGCCTGCTGGATGGGCTCGGGCGCAACGTACATGCGCAGGTCGGCGTAGTGCTCACTCATGGTCGCCTCTCAGGCAAACGGGTGCAGGGGACTGTCGATGGCCTTGAGGCCGTGACGGCTGATCAACTGGCCGTAGCCATGCAACAGGAAACCACCGCTGCGCGCCAGCCACTGCTCGCGCCGGGCACGGTACACCCTGGGCAGCAGGTACCACGGCAACTTTGGCAGATCGTGGTGCACCAGGTGCAGATTGTTGTTGAGAAACAGCCAGGCCCAGGGCCAGGATGCTTCGTTGAGCACTGTGCGCTGTTCCGGCCGAGGATGGGGGCGGTGCTCATAGTAGGAACGGATCGAGGCCAGGGACAAGGCTGGCACGCTGACCAGCAGCAGGTAGTGCCACACCGCAAGCGCGCTGTAGTAGGCGATGAAACTCAGCATCAGCACAGTGACGGCGCCGTGGGCCAGCCACATCGGCCATACCTGGGGCAGGCGTTGAAACTCGTGACGTGCCAACCGGCCAATCGCCAACGGCGCAGCCAGCAGGAAGCGGCCAAGCACGGTCTTGGTCAGCCAATGCACGCCACGTTCGAACAGTGAGCTGTTGTTCCATTGCTGCTGATTGAGGTAGCGGCTTTCCGGGTCGATGCCCGGCAGGGTCAGGTCATGGTCGTTATGGTGCAACAGGTGGCTGTCGCGGTACAGCGTGTAGGGATACCACACCGCGAAAGGGGCATAGCCGAGGAGTTTATTCAGCCATAACGAACGGGTCGGGTGGCCGTGGAGCAATTCGTGCTGCACCGATAGCCACAGGGTCAGCAGCGGAATCAGCAGCAACATGCTCAGCCACACGCCCAGCCACCGGCTGCCAAGGATCACCGCAAACCAGCCGGCATACACGCCGATCAACAGCAGCCAGGTCGGCCACTCGGTTCTTGCCACAAAGGTCGTCGCCAGGGCTTCGATTTCCCGGCGGTGGGTCGGATCAAGGTAATTGGCCATCGGCAGCTCAGAGCAGGTGTTTCCTGCTCTGTGCAATGAGGCGGGAAAATCTTGCAGATCGTTTGGTTCTAAGCGTGTAACTCAGTGACCGAACAGGCCTGCTTCGGATTTTTTGGTCTTCTTGTCCGCGCGTTTTTCATCCGCGGTCTTTGCCGGTTTTTTCTTCGCGGCTTTCTTTGAATCCATACCTTTGGCCATGATGCATGCTCCACTAACAGGGGATGTAGCACTGGGTATACCACCTATTGCCCGGCAGAAGGCGCTTATAATCCCCTGCCCTGGATAATGCTTGTCTGAACCCCATGCCCCCAATGCACATCGAACCGCTGGCCGAGCCTCTGTGGCCACTGCTGAACAAGTTTTACCGCAGCCACAATTCATCGATGAAGGCGCTCAAGGGCGGCCGTTTGTGGGTAGTGCGAGATGCCGAGATCGTGGCCGGCTTGTGCTTGAGCCCGGTGATGGGTGGGCAGTGGCTGACGGGGGTGTTTGTGGCGCCGACTTATCGTGGCCAGCAGCTGGCGGCGCGACTGATTGGCGAGGCCGTGGCAGGTTGTGAGGGGACGGTCTGGTTGCTGTGCCATCCGGACCTGGAAGGGTTGTATCAGGGCATGGGGTTCAGCCAGGACACGGTTTTGCCGCAATCGCTGAGTGAGCGGCTGGTGCGTTACAAGCGCAATAAACCGATGATTGCGATGGGGCTCAATGCCCCAAAACACTGATCCAATGTGGGAGCTGGCTTGCCTGCGATGGCGGTGTATCAGCTACAAATAAGGTAGCTGGCCCACCGCTATCGCAGGCAAGCCAGCTCCCACAGTTGAACTGTGGGTTCAGAGGGGCTATTCGTCAGCCGTTGGGTCCAGCTCCGGGAACATCACTTCAATAAAACCGAATTTGCTGAAGTCGGTAATCCGCGATGGGTACAGCCGGCCGATCAAATGGTCGCACTCATGCTGCACCACCCGCGCATGGAAGCCGTCGGCAAAACGTACGATCGGCTCGCCTTTGGGGTCGAATCCTTCGTAGCGGATCTGCTGGTAACGGTTCACGGCGCCGCGCAGGCCGGGCACTGACAGGCAACCTTCATAGCCCTCTTCCTGCAGCGGGCTGAGCGGTGTGATCAGCGGGTTGATCAAGATGGTCTGCGGCACAGGCGGCGCGTCCGGGTAGCGTTCGCTGGCCTCGAAACCGAAGATCACCAGTTGCAGGTCCACGCCAATCTGCGGCGCCGCCAGGCCAACGCCGCCCACGTGCTCCATGGTCTGGAACATATCGTCGATCAGTTGCCACAACTCCGGGCTGTCGAACATTTCCGGCGGCACCGGCGGGGCGATACGCAGCAGGCGCTCGTCGCCCATTTTCAGGATTTCACGGATCATTGTTCAGGCTCGGTCATGGGCTTGGAGTGGTCCCGGCCTAGGCCTGAGACGTGTTGTTTTTCATCGGTGTGGCCCGGCTCGCCTATTTCCTTCTCGCCGGGGTCCTTGCCCTCGGCAGACATATGCTCGATCACCGCGTTCATCTCCGCGCCCAGCAGCAGTACGGCGGCAGAGATGTAGAAATACAGGAGCAAGACAATGATCGCACCGATACTGCCATACATGGCGTTGTAGTCCGCGAAGGTCTTGACGTAGTAGCCAAAGCCCAGGGAGGCGACGATCCATACCACCACGGCCAAGACGGAGCCGGGGGTGATAAAGCGAAATTCCTGCTCGACGTCCGGCATCACGTAGTACATGAGGGCCACGGCGAACATCAGCAAGATCACAATCAGCGGCCAGCGCAGGATGGTCCACAGCGTGACCACGAATTCCTGCATGCCAATCTGCCCGGCCAGCCACTCCATGACTTGCGGGCCCAGCACCATCAGCGCGGCGGCCGCCAGCAGCATGCCGGCGATACCCACGGTGTAGAAAATCGACAGCGGGAAACGCTTCCAGATCGGCCGACCTTCAACCACATCGTAGGCGGCGTTCATGGCGCTCATCATCAGGCGCACGCCCGCAGAGGCCGTCCACAGTGCGATAACGATACCCACCGAGAGCAAGCCGCCCTTGGACTGCTGCAACTGATCGATCACCGGGTTGACCTGTTCCAGCGCCTGGGGAGGCAACACCAGCTCCGATTGCAGGCGCAGCCAACTGAAGAAGTCGGGCAAGTGCAGGAAGCCGATCAGGGCAATGAGGAACAGCAGGAACGGAAACAAAGAGAACAGCATCTGGTAGGCCAGTGCCGAGGCGTAGGTAGGCATCTCGTCATCGACGAATTCCTTGATGGTGCGTACCAGCACCTTGTGCAGCTTGAGACCATCGAGTACTGGAAAAAGCATAGCGTCTCCTTTCGCCGCAAAAGAGGTTGAGTTCGTGGGCGACTCAGGGGCCGTTTTCTACATCAAAGTAGCCCATTTGGCGACTTTGAAACAATTTCTTCGAAAGTTTAGTTGCAGCACCGGATACAAAAACGGCCATCCGTGGATGGCCGTCGGGCTGCTGGGGTCAGCCAGCCAGGACGTGTTACTCAGTGGCTTTTTTCACTGCGTCCTTGGTCTTGCCCACTGCTTGCTGAGCTTCGCCTTTTTTCTCTTGGATCACGCCTTCAGCACGCAGCTTGTCATTGTCTGTGACTTTACCGACGCCTTGCTTGATGTTACCGACAGCTTCGTTCGCCAAGCCCTTTACCTTATCGGAAGTGCTGCTCATGGTATTACTCCTGATAACAATCAAATGGTTTTTGGTCACTACGTAGCGGTTGACCTGAAGCGCAACGGCAGAGTTTCAATTATTTTTGCGCAAGCATTTCATCGAAAGCGGCAGGTTTGGCTTTATGTTTTGCAGCCAACCCACGAGAATGCCCGGCACATTCAGGCTGCAACGCTGAATAACAGATCCCGTAGGAAGGTTATGAAACTCAATAAAGCACAGGCCATTGCCCGCAGAAACCAGGAACTGGGCGGTGCCGTACTCGGCGTCAACAACTGCCACTTCACCGACCTGGACCGCAAACGCAACATCTGGTGGTTCGACCTGCCGGTGGGGCGTATTGCCGTGGGCCAGTACGAGTGGATCCACTTGTTGATGCACAACGCCGACACCGACCAGTTGCTGCACCTGAAGGTGCCGACCGTGTTCCTGCGTGAAAAACTCGAAGGGCTGGTGGTACGCAATGCGGGCAAGCGCAAGCCGGAGATTACCCTGGAGCTAAGCGCGGATAAGGACTCGTTCTTGAAGGACGTACGCCCCGCCGGTGCGGGTGTGAGCTTCGCGCAGTTCGCGTTGTAAGCCCGGTAACCCTGTGGGAGCGGGCTTGCCCGCGATGGCAGTGAGTCAGGCGATACAGCAATGGCTGCTGTAGCGCTATCGCAGGCAAGCCAGCTCCCACGGGGGTAAGTGTTTCGCCAGCGCCCTCATAAAAAACCCCGCATCGGCGGGGTTTTTTATGGGTTACTTTTTAAGACCGAGTTTCTTCAGTTCTTCATCACGCAATTCACGCCGCAGGATCTTGCCCACGTTGGTGGTCGGCAGCGCATCACGGAACTCCACGGCCTTGGGCACTTTGTAGCCGGTGACGTTGGCGCGCATGTGCTCCATCACCTGGTCCTTGGTCAGGGTAGCCCCTGGCTTGACCACGATGAACAACTTGATGTGCTCGCCGGATTTTTCATCCGGTACGCCGATAGCCGCACACTGCAGCACACCCGGCAGGCCCGCCAGCACGTCTTCCAGCTCGTTGGGGTAGACGTTGAAGCCGGAGACCAGAATCATGTCCTTCTTGCGGTCGACGATACGCATGTAGCCGTCTGGCTGGATGATCGCGATGTCGCCGGTCTTCAGCCAACCCTCGCTGTCAAGCATCTCGTCGGTAGCTTCCTGGCGCTGCCAGTAGCCCTTCATCACTTGCGGACCTTTCACGCACAACTCGCCAGTTTCGCCCAGTGCAAGCTCGGTACCGTCGTCGGCGATGACTTTACACGCGGTGGAAGGCACCGGAATGCCGATGGTGCCGATCTGGATGTGCTGGATCGGGTTGACCGTGGCCACCGGGCTGGTTTCGGTCATGCCGTAGCCTTCGCAGATCGCGCAGCCGGTCACGGCCTTCCAACGCTCCGCCGCCGCCAGCTGCAACGCCATGCCGCCCGATAGGGTGACCTTCAGCGCAGAGAAGTCCAGCTTGCGGAAACCTTCGTTGTTGCACAGTGCCACGAACAGGGTGTTGAGGCCGACGAAGCCGCTGAACTTCCACTTCGACAGTTCCTTGACCATCGCCGGCAGGTCGCGCGGGTTGCTGATCAGGATGTTGTGGTTGCCGATCAGCATCATCGCCATGCAATGAAAGGTGAAGGCATAGATGTGGTAGAGCGGTAGCGGCGTGATCAGGATCTCGCAGCCTTCATTGAGGTTGGAGCCCATCAGCGCCTTGCATTGCAGCATGTTGGCGACGAGGTTGCGGTGGGTCAGCATCGCGCCCTTGGCCACGCCGGTGGTACCGCCGGTGTATTGCAACACGGCCACATCGCCGCTGGCCGGGCTGGCATCGTTGACCGGCTGGCCATGGCCCTTGGCGAGTACGTCGTTGAACTTGATGGCCTGGGGCAGATGATAGGCCGGGACCATTTTCTTTACGTATTTGATCACGCTGTTGATCAGCACGCGCTTGAACGGCGAGAGCAGGTCGGCAACTTCGGTGACGATCACGTGCTTGACGGCGGTCTTGGGCACGACTTTTTCAGCCAGGTGCGCCATGTTGGCCAGGCAAACCAGGGCCTTGGCCCCCGAATCATTGAATTGGTGTTCCATCTCCCGCGCGGTATACAGCGGGTTGGTGTTGACCACGATCAGGCCGGCGCGGATCGCACCGAATACAGCGACGGGGTATTGCAGAACGTTGGGCAGTTGCACGGCGATTCGATCGCCAGGCTTCAAATCGGTATGCTGTTGCAGATACGCGGCGAATGCGCCGGACAATTCGTACAGTTCACCGTAGGTGATTGTCTTGCCCAGGTTGCTGAAAGCCGGTTTGTTGGCGAAGCGCTGGCAGGACTGCTTCAGTACCGCCTGAATATTCGGATACTCGTCTGGATTGATCTGTGCAGCAATCCCGGCGGGGTACTTATCCTTCCAAAAGTCTTCATTCATGGAAGCCCACTCCTCAGCGACGCGAATTCATCATCGCATTTGATGCGATTATTATTGGTGTATGTTTTTAGGTGAGTCTGGCGCTTTCAAGCAGGCCTAGAAGTCACAAAGCGCGCCGAGAGTAGCAGCTTTGCCAAGGGCCGCCTAGAGCCAAAAGAGGCCCCTACAGTCATAAACATGACTCAAGAACATCCAATGGTCACTTTTAGAGCAAAAATTCTATAACTCCAGAAATGGCTCTAGAACAGGCTCTCACGGGCGAAAAATACAGTGTGGGAGCTGACTTGCCTGCGATAGCGATGGATCAGTCAATTCAACAGGCGACTGAAACACTGCTATCGCGGGCAAACCAGCTCCCACATTTTTTTACCCTATTTCAATTCAAGCGATGTCGCGCAGCTCCCGGCGCAGAATTTTCCCCACCGGCGTCATCGGCAACGACTCTCTCAACACAATATGCTTGGGCACCTTGTACCCCGTGAAGTTGGCCTTGCAGTACGCCTTCAGTTCCTCGAGGCTCACCCCCTGGGCCCGTGCCACCACGAACAGCTTCACCGCCTCCCCCGTGCGCTCGTCCGGTACGCCGATCACGGCGCAGTTGGCCACGGCCGGGTGGGCCATGATCACGTCTTCGATTTCGTTGGGGTACACGTTGAAACCCGAGACGATGATCAAATCCTTCTTGCGATCCACAATACTGATGTAGCCATCGGTGTCGATCACCGCAATGTCACCGGTCTTCAACCAGCCATCGGCGTCCAGGGTTTCGGCGGTGGCGGCCGGTTGCTGCCAGTAGCCCTTCATCACTTGTGGGCCCTGGATGCACAGTTCGCCGCGCTCGCCCAACGGCAGTTCTTGCCCCAGGTCATCCACGACCTTCATCGCCGTACCCGGCACCGGGATGCCCACGGTACCCAGGCGTGACAGGCCGCCGTAGGGGTTGGTACTGGCCACTGGCGAGGTTTCGGTGAGGCCGTAGCCTTCGCCGATGGCGCAGCCGGTCACCGCTTTCCAGCGTTCCGCCGTGGCCTTGACCAGGGCGGTGCCGCCGGAGTTGGTAATCTTCAGGTGGGAGAAATCCAGGGTCTTGAAATCCGGGTGGTCCATCAGCGCCACAAACAGTGTGTTGAGCCCCAACAGGCCGGAGAACTGCCACTGTTTGAGCTCCTTGATAAACCCGCCGATGTCCCGTGGGTTGGTGATCAGCACGTTGTGATTACCGGAGACCATCATGCACATGCAATTGGCCGTGAATGCATAGATGTGGTACAGCGGCAGCGGTGCAATCATCACCTCCTGCCCTTCCTTGATCAGCGGATGGCCGTCGTCGCCCAGTTGCGACATGCACGCCCGCACTTGCTGCATGTTCGCCACCAGGTTGCCGTGAGTGAGCATCGCGCCCTTGGCCAGCCCAGTGGTGCCGCCGGTGTATTGCAGCACGGCGACGTCGTCCAGGGTCACCGGATGGCGCGTCACCCCAAGGCCCGCGCCCATGCGCAGGGCGCGCTTGAACGAAACCGCCCGCGGCAGGTGATAGGCCGGGACCATCTTCTTCACCTTGTCGACCACGGTGTTGACCAGCCAGCCTTTGGCGGCGGGCATGAAATCGCCCATCCTGGCTTCTATCAGGTAGTCGATCTCCGTGTCGGTGCACACCTCCTGCACACGTGAACCGAACAGGTTGAGGTAGACCAGCGCCCGCACACCGGCATCCTTGAACTGATGGCGCATCTCGCGCGGCGTATAAAGCGGGTTGGTGTTGACCACGATCAGCCCGGCGCGCAGTGCGCCGAACACCGCAACCGGGTAATGCAGCACGTTGGGCAGCTGCACCGCGATGCGCTCGCCGGGCTTGAGGTCGGTGTGCTGCTGCAGGTAACCGGCAAACGCCGCACTCTGGCGCTCAAGCTCGGCGTAGGTGAGGGTAATGCCCATGCTGCTGAATGCCGGACGGTCGGCAAAGGTCTTGCAGGAACGCTCGAAGACCTCGATCACCGACGTGTAGGTGCTGAGGTCGATGGCATTGGGGACTCCCGCCGCGCGTTTGTCATTCCAGAAATCAGGTTGCATTATTCTTGTCCTCTTTACCTGAGTGTGTCCGGCCGCTGCCATGCAGATGTGCAGCAATAAGAAGCGGAGCTTTGGGGAAGTTAGCAGCTATGGCCAAACAGGCAAGACGCTGAACTGTGTCATTGATTGTATGAATCTTGTACCTAAGGCGTAGGCAGATACCCCGCCCCACGCCGGATGAGCTATACAATGCAACCACCCTGAGCAAAGGAAGCCGCCATGAACCACAGCACCTTCTGGCTGACCGCGAACGACCACACCCGTCTGTACGTCAACCAATGGATGCCCGACGGCCCGCCCAGGGCCGTGGTGATGATTTCCCATGGCATGGCCGAGCACGGCGGTCGCTATGCGCGCCTGGCGCAAGCGTTGTGTGGCGCAGGGTATGGCGTATATGCGCTGGACCAGCGTGGGCATGGCCGTACCGCCGAGGCCGGCACCGTTGGGCTATATGCTGAAACGGATGGCTGGAACAAAGTCGTGGGCGATCTGGCCAGCCTTAATCAGCACATCGGCCAACAGCATCCCGGGCTGCCGATCATCTTGCTGGGCCACAGCATGGGCAGCTATATCTCCCAGGCATACTTGCTGCATCACAGCGCCAGCTTGCATGGCGCAATACTCAGCGGCTCGAATTTCCAGCCGGTGGCCCTCTACCGTGCAGCGCAAATCATTGCGCGCATCGAACGTGCACGCCAAGGCATGCGAGGGCGCAGTGCGTTGATCGACTTCTTGTCGTTCGGCTCATTCAACAAAGCCTTCAAACCCAATCGCACCGCGTTTGACTGGCTCAGCCGCGACCCGGTTGAAGTGGACAACTACATCAACGACCCACTCTGTGGCTTTCGTTGCACCAATCAACTGTGGATCGACCTGTTGGGCGGCTTGCAGCAGATCAGCAAAGTCTCCAACCTGGCGCAGATTGATCCCGGCCTGCCGATCCTGGTGATGGGCGGCGATCGTGATCCGGTGAGTGAAGGCAAGCGTCTCAAGCACCTGGCCCACGCCCTGCGTGAGGCCGGTTGCCAAGACGTGCAATTGACGCTTTACCCGCAGGCGCGCCATGAAGTATTCAACGAAACCAACCGTGATGAAGTCACCGCCGACCTGCTGACCTGGCTCGACCAGGCGCTGGCGTTGCGCAGGCCCACCCGCTGCGAATAGTTTTTGCTTTAAAATCAGCCGATTAATTACCGTTAAGCCACAGGATGCACGTTGAGATGACCCAGGTAACCAACACCCCGTACGAAGCGCTTGAAGTGGGCCAGACTGCCAGCTTCAGCAAAACCGTCGAAGAGCGCGATATCCAGCTGTTCGCCGCCATGTCGGGTGACCACAACCCGGTGCACCTGGACGCTGAATACGCCAAGGCGACCATGTTCAAGGAGCGGATTGCCCACGGCATGTTCAGCGGCGCGCTGATCAGCGCGGCAGTGGCCTGCGAGCTGCCTGGGCCGGGCACGATCTATATCGGCCAGCAAATGACCTTCCAGAAACCGGTGAAGATCGGCGACACCTTGACCGTGCGCTTGGAAATCCTCGAGAAACTGCCGAAGTTTCGCGTGCGCATTGCCACTCGGGTGTTCAACCAGCGTGATGAGTTGGTAGTCGATGGCGAGGCGGAGATTCTGGCGCCGCGCAAACAGCAAGTCGTGACCCTGACCGAGCTGCCGCCAATCAGCATCGGCTGATCTACATTCCAGCCTTTGCATAAAAAAATGTGAGCGGGCTCGCCCGCGAATGCGGTGTATCAGCCAATACAACAGTGACTGATCCACCGCTTTCGCGAGCAAGCCCGCTCCCACACTAGGTCCAGCGTAGGTCTTACCTCAGGTCTTACGACTGAGCGCGAGCCTGGTTACGCAGGGCTTTTACCTGGTCGTGGTTGCGCTGTACACCGTGGTACTGACGCTCAACCAAGTCACGAATGCCCACCAGGTTGTGCTTGTTGATCTTCTCGATCGCTTCCTTGTAAGCCTTCAGTGCGTGGTCTTCACCGCGCTCGGCTTCGTTCAATACGGCCTCTTCGTCCTTGCCGGTGACCATCGACTTCACGTCGACCCAGCCACGGTGCAGGGCGCCGGCAACACTACCGGACTTCTCTGGATCGCCGCCCAGGGCACGCACAGCAGTTTTCAGTTCTTCGGCAGCGGTACCGCAATCAACAGCACGCTTGGCAAACAATGCCTTGAGTTCCGGATGCTTGATGTCTTCAGCGCATTCCTTGAAACCCTTTTGGCCGTCGATGCTGGTCTCGATCAGGTCGTTCAGTACGGAGATCGATTCTTTGTTGATATCAGTCATTTTTCAATTCCTTGTACGGGTTAGAAGGTTGCCTTGGTTATTGCAGCGCCCGTGCCAGGTTTATAAAAATTATTTTTATGTTTATTTTCAATAACTTACGAATTATTGAACCATCTGTATGTTGGTTATTTGCATGATCTGTCATTTGGCCTTCATGCAGAATGCCTGTATTTTCGAAAGCCTGGCCTCAACCCTACGACGCTCATGAATCCCGAAAAACTCGAACTGCTGATCACCCGCCAAATGCCCTTTGGCAAATACAAAGGCCGGATCATTGCCGACCTGCCTGGGCCCTACCTGAATTGGTTCGCCCGTGAAGGTTTCCCCCACGGGGAACTGGGCGGTTTGCTGGCCTTGATGCAGGAAATCGACCACAACGGCCTGTCCGAATTGCTTGAACCACTGCGCGCCAAACATGGCAGACCCGCCCCCCGCCACTAAGAGACTCACCATGCCAAGGAATGCCGATAACGACCCGCACTGGCAGGCCATCGCCCAACGCTATGAATACGAGCCCGGTCCGATCAACCTGGAAAACGGCTACTTCGGGCGCATGAGCCGGGCGGTGCAGGCCCAGTACCTTGAGCACATCAGCTTTATCAACCGCAGCAACTCTGTGCATGTGCGCCAGCGTTTTGAGCAGGGCGAAAACAACGAGATACGCCGCCAGTTGGCCGGGTTGATTGATGTCGACCCCGAATCGGTCGCTTTCACCCGTAACGCCACCGAAGCCTTGCAGTCGCTGATCCGTAACTACAACCGCCTGCAACCGGGCGACCAGGTGCTGATCAGCGACCTGGAGTACGACACGGTCAAAGGCGCCATGCGCTGGCTGACAGCGATTCGCGGCGTGGAAGTGATAGAGGTGGCCCACACCCACCCGGCCAGTTTCGACAGCCTGGTGCAGACTTATCACGATGCGTTTGTGCAGTACCCGCGTCTGAAATTAATGGCCTTGACCCATGTGACCCACCGTACGGGCCTGGTCATGCCGGTTGCGGACATTGCCAAGGCCGCGCGCGAACGTGCAATCGACGTGATCCTCGACGGCGCGCACGCCTTGGGCCAGATCGACTTCAACCTGGCCGAACTGGGCATTCAGTTCGCAGGCTTCAACCTGCACAAATGGATCGGCGCGCCGCTGACCCTGGGCTTTTTGTATATCGCACCAGAGCGCCTGGCCGATATCGACCCGGATATGGGCGAGTTTCACTACCCAGCCACCGATGTGCGAGCGCGTACGTCCTACAGCACGCCGAACTTTCCGGCGCTGATGACATTGCCCCTGGTATTTGAAGAGCATCGACAGTTGGGTGGCGCGGCGGCCAAGGGCGCACGCGTCAATTACCTGCGCAACCTGTGGGTAAACCAGGTACGGCCGTTGCCGGGAATTGAAGTGCTGACCTCGGATGACCCGCGACTGTATTGCGGGATCACAGCCTTCAAGTTCATCGGGCGTAATCAGCAGGCGATGGCGGACAGGTTGCTCAAGGAGCACGGCCTGTTCACCACTACGCGCACGGGGGCAGCGTTTGGCACCTGTATCCGGGTGACGCCGGGGCTGGTGACGTCGGCGGCGGACATCAATGCGCTAGTCCATGCGATCACCAAACTAAACACCGTTTAAAACTGTGGGAGCTGGCTTGCCTGCGATAACGGTGTATCAGCCAAAGATGGGCTAACTGATAAATGGCTATCGCAGGCAAGCCAGCCCCCACCTTCAGAGCGGCGATGTGCTTGAGGTTTTTTACAGGCAAAAAAAAGCGGCACACCGACCAAGTGCGCCGCAAAAATGCCGTTAAGCACAGCAACAACGATTCGATAAATCAGTTCAGTCCAGCAGCGCCAGCGCCTGGGCAGTGACTTCCTGGATACGCGCCCAGTCGCCGTTCTTGACCCACTCCGGATCCAGCATCCAACTGCCGCCCACGCACATCACGTTTTTCAACGCCATGTAGCTCTTGATGTTGGCCGGGCCAACACCGCCAGTCGGGCAGAATTTGACTTCGCCGAACGGGCCGCCGAGAGCCTTGATGGCAGCAACACCACCGCTGACTTCAGCCGGGAACAGCTTGAAGCGGCGATAACCCAGGCCGTAGCCTTCCATGATGCCGGAGGCATTGCTGATGCCCGGCAGCAGCGGGATCGGGCTGTGCACCGAGGCTTCCAGCAAGTCACGGGTGATGCCGGGGGTGACGATAAATTGCGAGCCTGCCACTTCTGCCGCTTCGAGCATGTGACGATCGAGCACGGTACCGGCACCAGTGCACAGTTCAGGACGTTGCTCGCGCAAGACCTGAATGGCCTTGAGGCCGAACTCGGAACGCAGGGTCACCTCCAGCGCGGTCAAACCGCCAGCGGCCAGGGCGTCGGCCAGCGGCAGGATGTCCTGCTCGCGGGCGATGGTGATCACCGGCAGGATCCGCGCCTTGGCGCAGAGGCTGTCGATCAAGGCAACTTTATCCGCCATGGACACGGTCGGTTGAGGGCTTTTCATAGCGGCTGATCCTTGGCTCATGGGCACCAGTAAATCTCTAGAGTAGGTTGCAAAAACGCGCGAATCGGCATGGCAGCAACATCGTCGCTGGCCAGGGCGGCGCTCAAGGTAGTCAATTTCGAACTGCCGGAAATCGACAGCACGGTGTAGCTGGCCGTGGCCAGCAGCGCACGACTCATGGTCAGGCGCTGGTGCGGCACAGTGGGCGCCAGCATCGGCCAGCAACGGCGGGTACCGTCGGCCTTAAGCGCTTCGCTCAGGTTAGGGCTGTTGGGGAACAGCGATGCGGTGTGGCCGTCATCGCCCATGCCCAGCACCAGCACATCAATGGCTGGCAACTCGCCCAGCAGGCGATCGGCCTGCTCGGCAGCGTCTTCAAGATTGGCAGCGGGGCTGTACAGGCTCAAGAACTTCGCCTTGGCCGCCGGACCTTGCAGCAAGTGTTGCTTCAACAGGCCAGCATTGCTGTCGGCATGTTCGACCGGCACCCAGCGTTCATCGGCAAGGGTGATGGTGACCTTGGACCAGTCCAGGCCCTGCTTGGCCAGGTTCTGGAAAAACGCCACGGGGCTGCGGCCACCGGACACCACCAACGTCGCCTCGCCACGGGCACTGATGGCCGAGCGCAGTTGTTCAGCCACGTCATTGGCCAGGCCATCGGCCAGCAGCGCAGGCGTACGGTACTCATGGGCAGTGACGCCCTGAGGCAGTTTCAATTCAGATATCGCCATACCACGACCTCCCATCCCGCGTGATCAGTGCAATGGAGCTCATCGGCCCCCAGGACCCCGCCGCATACGGCTTGGGCGCATCACCGGATTTTTTCCACCCGGCGATCAACTGGTCACACCACTTCCACGCGGCTTCGATTTCATCTTTGCGAACAAACAGGTTCTGATTGCCGCGCATCACTTCCAGCAACAATCGCTCGTAGGCATCGGGGATGCGTGCGCTGCGATAGGTGTCGGAAAAATTCAATTGCAGTGGTCCGCTGCGCAGTTGCATGCCTTTGTCCAGGCCCTGCTCCTTGGTCATCACACGCAGGGAAATACCTTCGTCCGGCTGCAGGCGGATGATCAGCTTGTTGCTGATTTGCAGGCGCTGCTCCGGGGCGAAGATGTAGTGGGACGGTTCCTTGAAGTGAATGACGATCTGCGACAGTTTTTGCGGCATACGCTTGCCGGTACGCAGGTAGAACGGCACGCCGGCCCAGCGCCAGTTACGGATATCGGCACGCAGGGCAACGAACGTCTCGGTGTCGCTCTGGGTATTGGAGTTGTCTTCTTCCAGGTAACCCGGCACGGCTTTACCAGCGCTGTAGCCGGCGATGTACTGGCCACGGACTACCTGAGTGGTCAGGCCCTCGGGGCTGATCGGCGCCAGGGCCTTGAGCACCTTGACCTTCTCGTCGCGGATGCTGTCGGCGGACAGGTCGGCAGGCGGGTCCATGGCAATCAGGCAAAGCAGTTGCAACAAGTGATTCTGGATCATGTCGCGCAGCTGGCCAGCCTTGTCGAAGTAACCCCAACGGCCTTCGATGCCAACCTGCTCGGCCACGGTGATTTCCACGTGGGAGATGTAGTTCTGATTCCACTGGGTTTCGAACAGGCTGTTGGCGAAACGCAGGGCGATCAGGTTCTGTACCGTCTCTTTGCCCAGGTAGTGGTCGATGCGATAGGTGCGGTTTTCCGGAAAGAACTGCGCCACGGCGTCGTTGACCTTGCGCGACGACTCCAGGTCCGAACCGATGGGTTTTTCCAGCACTACGCGGGTATTTTCCGCCAGGCCGACCTTGGACAGGTTTTCGCAGATCGCGCCGTATACCGCCGCCGGGGTAGCGAAGTAGGCAATCAGGCGTTGCTCGCTGCCGGCTTTTTCGGCCAGGGCGACGTAGTCGTCGGCCTTCATGAAGTCGACATGCACATAAGCCAGGCGTGCGAGGAAACGCTGGGCCACGGCTTCGTCGAGCTCTTTGCCGACGTATTTACGCAATTCTTTTTCGATATGGGCCAGGTGTTGCTGCTCGGAGCCGGCTTCACGGGCCAGGGCCAGGATGCGTGTGTCGTCGTGCAGCAACCCGGCGCCATCGAGTTGATAAAGGGCAGGAAATAACTTGCGCAGCGCCAGATCACCCAAGGCGCCAAACAGGGCAAAGGTGCAGGGTTCCACGGTTATCGAAGGCATGATGTTTGTTCTTTTATCAAGTTAAGCTACAAATACCTTTTTTCAAGGCATCACTCAAGGAAAAATGTAGTAATAACCACAACATTTTCCCGAAATACGCATTGCGAGTGGTGGTGTTCAGCTACCCTCAGTAGGATAGGCCACCGCGAAAAGCCACTCATCGATTGGTTACCGCCTTTTTATTTGCATCGTCGCCCGAAGGAAAGACTGAATGGACCGCGTGCGAAATCTTCTGGAACAGATCCGGAGCCGCCTCGAAGAATTGAACAAGGCCGAGCGCAAAGTCGCTGAAGTGATCCTGCTCAACCCGCAGCAGGCCACACGCTTCTCGATCGCCGCCCTCGCCCAGGCCGCCTCGGTCAGTGAACCGACGGTCAACCGCTTCTGCCGTTCATTCGGTGTCAGCGGTTACCCTGAACTCAAATTGCAGTTGGCGCAAAGCCTGGCCAGTGGCGCCGCGTATGTCAGCCGCGCCGTGGAGGCCGATGATAACCCCGAGGCCTACACCCAGAAGATCTTTGGCAGCGCCATTGCCTCTTTGGACAGTGCGTGCCAGGCCCTGGACCCGGCGCTGATCAGCAAGGCCGTGGACTTGTTGATCCAGGCGCGGCAAATCCACTTCTTTGGCCTCGGCGCTTCGGCCCCCGTCGCCATGGACGCGTTGCACAAGTTCTTCCGCTTCAACCTGGCGGTGACCGCCCATGCCGACGTGCTGATGCAACGCATGATCGCCTCGGTGGCGCACACCGGTGAGTTGTTCGTGATCATTTCCTACACCGGCCGTACCCGCGAGCTGGTGGAAGTGGCGCGTATCGCTCGGGAAAACGGTGCGTCAGTGCTGGGCGTGACCGCCGAAAACTCGCCGCTGGCCAAGGCCAGTACGGTGAGCCTGAACATCCCGTTGCCGGAAGATACCGATATCTATATGCCGATGACCTCGCGGATCATTCAATTGACGGTGCTGGATGTGTTGGCGACCGGCATGACGTTGCGCCGTGGCGTAGATTTTCAGCCGCATTTGCGGAAAATCAAAGAGAGCTTGAATGACAGCCGATATCCGGTGGGGGATGAATTCAACTAAATCCGTGTCAACTGATCGTTCCCACGCTCCGCGTGGGAATGCCTCACTGGACGCTCTGCGTCTGCCTTTAGCGTCGTGACGCGGAGCGTCATAGGCTGCATTCCCACGCGGAGCGTGGGAACGATCATGAATGCAACTAGCAGGCAGCTCTTCCAGCAGTACCTGCGATAGCGCCATCAGCCACACCGCTAAACCCCTGCCCTGGCCTGTAAACTCAAGTGGGCCCTCTCCCCCGGCGCCAGGCTCGCCGCCGCCATCGCCGCCTCTACGCACACAAACCCCGACGCTTCGTTAAAGCTCACGCCCAACAGCGGCCGGCTCCCCGGGTGCCACACCACCGTGTCGGCGCTGTCGCCGGTGTCGATGCACAGTTCACGCTGCCAGGCGTGGTCCTTGAGCTGCAATTCGCCCTCATGCTGGAACACCCGCTGGCATCCGCCATCGACCCGCAATTCACCTTCCTGCTGGCAAACCTGGCGATTGAGCTGGTCGTAACCTTGTGCTCCTTCGAGCCCAGACAGCGCTACCTCATCGACGTGACCAATACGCCAGTAAGCGTGCAATGCATGACTCAACTGGCACGGCAGCTCGTCGTGATGCTCGGTGCTCAGGCGCAGTTCCAGGGTGTCACCCAGGTGCGCGTGCAAGTCCACCTGCCAGTCGCACAGTTGCAATTGCCAGAGCAGGCGCACGCCGTCGTCATCGGTGCTGCTGTCGAGCAGTTTCCAGTCGATCAAGCGGGCCCATCCGTGGGACGGCCAGGCATTTTCGCTGGGGTGGCGGCCATACCACGGCCAGCACACCGGTACGCCACCACGGATAGCCCCGACTTGCGGCCATTTGGCGGCACACCACAGCCACGGCTTCTGGCCCGTAGGTTGAAAGTGCAGCAATTGCGCGCCCTGGCGACTGAACACCGCCTGGCACAGGGGGTGGTCGATCACCAACACATCGCGCATCTGAAAGCGCTCCCAGGCGAACACCGGACGCTCGCGCAGGGATTTGAAAAAGCGTTGCAGCGGTTGCTCGTGCATGTGCCCAGGTCCCGAATATCACAGTGCCACGCAAAAAAAAGCGGATAGCCATGGCTGGCTACCCGCAAATGCGCACAGAGAGAGGAGCTTATCGCAACAGCGTTAGAACGTAGACTGAATTTTCAGGCCCGCTACCAGCGCGTTGTCGACTTTATCCACGCCGCCAGGCTGGACAACGTACTGCAGGTTCGGACGCACAGTCAGCCAGTTGGTGACGTGGAAACCGTAGTTGAGTTCGACGTTGTACTCAGTCTCACGAATCGGCGTGTACAGCGGATTGTCGTAGTCGCTCACACCATTGGCGGCGTTGAGCAATTGAGAGTTCTTCTTCACGTCATCGTTGACATGCAGGCGAGCGACGCCAATGCCGACGTCATCTTTTGGACGCGCGTCGAATGGGCCTTTGTACACGAGCATCAACGACTGGTAGTTGTCGACCAGGTTGGTTTCCTTGTCATGGAAGGTCGCGTTGGCTGCAATGTTCAGGCCACGGGAAGCGTCGCCGTTATGGGTGGTGAGTTGCTGTTGCGCAACGAACCAGTAGCCTTTCTTGCTGCTGCGGGTACGGAAGTCGGCGCCGCTGAGGACCGCATCGTTACCGTTGACGTCTTCACGTACATCCGGAGCATCGGCCGCACTTTTATAGAAACCCACACGGTATTCGCCCGGCAGGTTATTAACCTTCGGCGACCAGACCAATTCCACCGGAATCACGGTGCCCTTGGTACCACTGCCGCTGAGTTTGAAGCCGTTGCCGTGCTCCAACTGCGACGGGTTCTGGTTGTAGGCACCGATTTGCGCATACAGCTCAGGCGTGATGTTGTATTTCACGCGGATAGCGGCCTGGGCGACCGGCCAGTTGTACCAGGTATTGACGTAGTTACCGACCTGCGAGCCGCAGAACGACAGGTTCTGGAAGTCGCAAGGGAAGGTGTTGAAGTCTTCGCCTTCACCGAAGTAACCGAGCTTCACGTCCAGCTTGTTGTCGAACATCTGGTGCTGAATCCAGAACTGGGTCAGACGCACCATGTGGCCACGGCCATACACTTCTTGCGAGGAACTCAAGGTGCCGGCACGCGGGTCGCCAATGCGGTCATTGGAGATGTTCTGGCCATTACGATTGGTCAACTGGATCTTGGCCTGGGTGTTATCCCAGCCCCACAGTTTTTGCAGGTCCAGCGCCACGCCCAGACCGAACTGGTCGGAGTAACGACCGGTCTTGTCGTCGTTGTAGCCGCCGTGGGCGTTGTAGCCCATCTCGCCCACGTAGTCGGCCTTGATGTCGATACCTTGCTCGATCAGCTTGGTACGCTCGCCGCCCCAATCGCCGGTCATCCACTTGGAATCGGCGCTGAATGCATCGGCCGCCATCGCATTGGCGGACAATACAAGGGCTGCTGCCGCTGACAGTTGGCAGATCAGCCGGGTGTTGTTGTGTTGCTTTTTCATCCCTACATCCTCGTCT
The DNA here is from genome assembly GCF_021605325.1 of Pseudomonas sp. PA-7-1E. Lineage (NCBI taxonomy): Bacteria > Pseudomonadati > Pseudomonadota > Gammaproteobacteria > Pseudomonadales > Pseudomonadaceae > Pseudomonas > Pseudomonas sp. PA-7-1E. The sequence continues at coordinate 3,162 of NZ_WKFA01000015.1, read as the reverse complement.
TTATTGTTATTAAACTGTTTTTATCTAACGCGGGTTACATTTTTTAACTAAAACAATCACTTATCTTGCTCAACGCCCCTTGAACTGGGTCACATTGTCGGCATGCCCCTGTGCCGGCAATGAAGCCACTGCGCCCAACCGCTCACCGGTCTTGGCGTCAAACAGCAATACCTTGGCCGGGTCGAACTGCAAGGTCAGTGTCTCGCCCACTTGCGGTGCCACGTCCGGCGCCAAACGGCAGCAGACCTTGGTGTCATTGAGCTGCACAAACACCAGGGTGTCCGGGCCGGTAGGCTCGGTCACCTGCACTTCGGCGCGAATGCTCGACGAGCCGTTGCCCTCGCCCGCTGCCAGCACGATCTGCTCCGGGCGCAGGCCTAGGATCACATCGCGGTCTTCCAACCCGGCGTCATTCACGCCCAGCGGCAACTCGCAACGGGCCTGGCCGCTGTCGAGCAGCGCGACCAGACCACCGTTCTGTCGTTTTAGACGCATGGGAACGAAGTTCATCGGTGGTGAACCGATAAAGCTTGCCACAAACAGGTTGGCAGGGTCGTTGTAAATTTCCTTCGGGGTGCCGAATTGCTGAATGATGCCGTCCTTCATCACCGCCACTTTGTCGCCCAGGGTCATCGCTTCGATCTGGTCGTGGGTCACGTAGACGGTGGTGGTTTTCAGACGCTGGTGCATCAGCTTCATTTCGGTACGCATCTCGACCCGCAGCTTGGCGTCGAGGTTGGACAGCGGTTCGTCGAACAGGTAGATCTTCGGCCGACGCGCCAGGGCACGGCCCATGGCCACGCGCTGTTGCTGGCCACCGGACAACTGGCCCGGCTTGCGGTTGAGCAGGTGTTCGATCTGCAGCAACTTGGCCACGCGCGCCACTTCGGCGTCGATGTCGGCTTGCGGCATCTTGCGGATCTTGAGGCCGAACTCGATGTTCTCGCGCACGCTCATGGTCGGGTACAGCGCGTAGGACTGGAACACCATGGCGATGTCACGGTCCTTGGGGCTCATGCCGCTCACGTCTTGATCACCGATCATGATCGCGCCGCCGGTGATGGTCTCAAGGCCGGCGATGCAGTTCATCAGCGTGGATTTACCACAGCCCGACGGGCCGACCAGGATGAGGAACTCGCCTTCCTTGATCGACAGTTCAATGTTCTTCAAGGTGTCGGGCAGGCCGGCGCCATAGGTCTTGTTTACATTGCGAAGTTCAAGCGTAGCCATGATTACCCCTTGACCGCGCCGGCCGTGAGGCCGCGCACGAAATACTTGCCTGCGATCACATAGACCAGCAGGGTCGGCAGCCCGGCGATCATCGCCGCCGCCATATCCACGTTATATTCCTTGGCCCCGGTACTGGTGTTGACCAGGTTGTTCAGCGCCACCGTGATGGGCTGGGAATCGCCGCTGGAGAACACCACACCGAACAGGAAGTCGTTCCAGATCTGGGTGAACTGCCAGATCAGGCAGACCATGATGATCGGCGTCGACATCGGCAGGATGATCCGGCGGAAGATGGTGAAAAAACCCGCTCCGTCCAGGCGTGCTGCCTTGATCAACGCATCCGGGATGCTCACGTAATAGTTACGGAAAAACAGCGTGGTGAACGCCAGGCCGTAGACCACGTGGATAAACACCAGGCCGGTGGTGGTGCTGGCCAGGCCCATCTTGCCGAGGGTGAACGACGCGGGCAGCAGCACAGTCTGGAACGGCAGGAAGCAGCCGAACAGCAGCAGGCCGAAGAACAGCTGCGAACCGCGGAAGCGCCAGAACGACAGCACGTAGCCGTTCAAGGCGCCAATGGCGGTAGAGATGAGCACAGCAGGAACGGTGATCTTGATCGAGTTCCAGAAGTAGCCATCCACGGTGGCCCAGGCCTTGACCCAGCCGATGCCGCTGACCACGGTGGGCCAGCTCAGCAGGTTACCGGTGCTGATGTCTTCCGGGGTCTTGAAGCTGGTGAGCAGCATCACCACCAGCGGCACCAGGTACAGCAGCACCGCCAGGATCAGCACCGCGTAGATCGCGATGCGGCTCAGGCTGATGGCAGGTTTGGTGGCGAGACTAGTCATTGCGCTTGGTCCTCAGCTCGGAATACAGGTACGGCACAATGATCGCGAGGATCGCACCGAGCATCAGGATTGCACTGGCCGAACCCATGCCCATCTGGCCGCGACTGAAGGTGAACGAGTACATGAACATAGCCGGCAGGTCGGACGAGTAGCCCGGGCCGCCTGCGGTCATTGCCGCCACCAGGTCGAAGCTCTTGATCGCAATGTGCGCCAGGATCATCACCGCACTGAAGAACACCGGACGCAGGCTGGGCAGCACCACGCTCCAGTAGATACGCGGCAGGCTCGCGCCGTCGATCTGCGCAGCGCGGATGATCGACTGATCAACACCGCGCAGGCCGGCGAGGAACATCGCCATGATAAAGCCCGAGGCTTGCCACACAGCGGCAATCACCAAGCAGTAGACCACGCGGTCCGGGTCGATCAGCCAATCGAGACGGAAGCCTTCCCAGCCCCAGTCCCGCAGGAGTTTGTCCAGGCCCATGCCCGGGTTGAGCAGCCATTTCCAGGCGGTACCGGTGACGATCATGGAGAGCGCCATCGGGTACAGGTAAATGGTGCGGATAAAGCCTTCGCGGCGGATTTTCTGGTCGAGGAAGATCGCCAGCAGCACGCCGATCACCAGGGTGATACCGATGAACATGCCGCCGAACACGGCCAGGTTCTTGCTCGCCACCCACCAGCGGTCGTTATCGAACAGCCGCTGATACTGCGCCAGGCCCGCCCATTTGTAGCTGGGCAGGAAGGTCGAGGTGGTGAACGACAGCACGAACGTCCACAGGATGTAGCCATAAAAGCCCACCAGCACGATGAACATGCTCGGCGCCAGCACCAGTTTAGGGAGCCAGCGCTGCAGCACATCGAATGGCGAGGCCTTGCTGAACACAGCAACAGAACTCATGGGAAAATCCAGTACAGGGAAAAAGGACTACAGCCTGCAGGAACCCGCCTTTGTGGCGAGGGAGCTTGCTCCCGCTCGACTGCGTAGCAGTCGCAAGCTGTGCGGGCGCTCTTCGCCCCCCCCCGCGGCCGCACCCCCCCCCCACCTCGCCCGCTGCCCCCGTCCAGGGTGTCGTTTTCGACT